>JADFVG010000221.1 GCA_015222405.1 Chloroflexota bacterium | reverse complement strand
TTGAAAAGGGGAATACCCCTCATCTTTGATGCCACGAATCTGATAGAACGCCATCGAGAGCACCTGTATCATATCGCTGACCGTATTGGAGCCAAGCTAATCATCGTGCGCGTCGAAGCTCCTCCGGAAGTGGTGCGCCAGCGTCTTGAAGATCGCAATTCTGGATCCAATTCCCTCAACCAGTCGGATGCTGACTGGAGGGTGTATCAGAAGATGAGGTCCTCAGTGCAGAAGATCCGCCGCAACCACTTCGCTGTGGATACCTCAAGGGACATCACCCCAGTAATAGACAAGATCGTGCGCCAGGCGAATCGCTGATTTTTTCGACCTTCATCCATATATTGCGTGCCGGCCTTGATTTCGTTATTATGAGGCAACTAGAATGAAAAAAGGAGCGGAAGATGGAGGTTAAGGTCGTATCTGGAGACATCACCAAGCTGCCGCTAGGTGCCATCATAGTCAACCTCTTTGAGGGGGTGAAAATGCCGTCCGGTGCCACCGGAGCCGTGGACCGGGCTCTGGGCGGGATCATCACCCAGCTTATTGCTGAGGGGGAGATCAAAGGCAAGCTTAACGAAATCACTCTAATTCACAGCCTGGGTAAGATCGAGCCGTCAAGGGTGGTTGTTGCTGGTTTAGGCAAGGAAAAGGGCCTGGACCTCCGTCGAGTTCGGGGGGTTACTGCTGAGGCATGCCGCTACCTGCGTAAGGCAGGCGTGGAGCGGGTAGGCACTATCGCCCACGGAGCGGGCACGGGAGGCATCGATTCCGAGAAATCGGCTCAGGCGGTTGCCGAGGGCGCTATCCTGGGGCTCTATACCTTCCGCAAGCACCAGACCAAGGAGCCAGAGCAGGGGGAGATCAAAGAAGTGCTCATTGTGGAGCAGGATGAGAGCAAGCTTCCCCAGATGGAGCAAGGATGCGCCAGGGGCAAAGTTCTGGCCGAGGCGACAAATCTGGCCCGGGATATGGCGAACGAGCCGGCCAATTATATGACCCCTACCGATATGGCGGAGGTAGCAAGGAAAATAGCACAGGACTACGGGCTCGAGTGCCAGGTAATTGAGCGCGAGGAGATGGAGCGGTTGGGGATGGGAGCCCTGCTCGGCGTAGCACAAGGCAGCAGGCAGCCGTCGAAGCTCATCATCCTTAGCTATAAGGGGGATGACCAGTCAAAGGGCATCCTGGGTTTCGTTGGCAAGGGGGTAACCTTCGATTCCGGGGGGATCTCGATCAAGCCCTCCGAGGGGATGGGTGAGATGAAGGGGGACATGGCTGGCGGGGCTACGGTGATCGCTGCTATGCGCGCCCTGGGGCAGCTCAGGCCCAAGATAAACGTTACCGGGGTGATCCCAGCGACGGAGAACCTCCCCAGTGGCACTGCCCTCAAGCCAGGGGATGTCCTGAAGGCAATGAGCGGCAAGACTATCGAGATCGTCTCCACTGATGCCGAAGGGCGTCTCATTTTGGCCGATGCCCTGAGCTATGCGCGCAAGTTAGGGCTTTCCCCGGTGATTGATGTAGCCACCTTGACCGGCGCTTGTCGTGTTGCCCTGGGCAACTTCTGTAGCGGTGCATTCGGCAACGACGAGGAATTAATCGCCAGGGTAATAAAGGCTGGGGAAGAGGCTGGCGAGTGCATGTGGCAGATGCCGATGTATGAGGAGTATAAGGAGCTGAACAAAAGCGATGTCGCTGATATCAAGAACGTAGGGGAAAGATGGGGAGGGGCGATAAGCGCTGCTCAGTTCCTGGCCGAATTTGCTGAGGAGACCCCCTGGGTTCACCTGGATATTGCCGGCACCTCTGAAAGCCGAAAGGACAAGGCCTTCCTGGTCAAGGGGGCGACCGGGGTCGGGGTCAGAACCCTGGTCAGCCTCGCCCTGGCCCTGGCTCAAGAATAAAGATTGCACAGCAAAATAGTTCAAAAGGAGGTCTTCGATGAAGGTGAAATGGCTCGGTCATGCAGCTTTTCTCATCACCTCAGATGAGGGAACCAAGATCATCACCGACCCTTACCAATCGGGTCAGTTTGGGCTTGATTATGGCAAAATAGAGGATGCTGCCGATATCGTGGTCGTCAGCCATGAACATGCCGACCATAACTATGTCCAGGGTGTTCCCGGTAACCCTCAGGTGGTAAAGGGCACGGGAACCCACTCAGCCAAGGGGATAGAGTTCAAGGGAATAGCAAGCTATCATGACGACAGCGGCGGCAGCCAGCGCGGTCCCAACGACATGTTCTGTTTCACGGTGAACGGGGTCAGGGTCTGCCACCTGGGAGACCTTGGTCATGGGCTCAGCGAGCAGCAACTGGCCGAGATCGGCGAGGTCGATGTCCTCCTTATACCGATGGCGGGAACCTTCACCATCGATGCTGCCGGAGCCACCCAAGTCGTGGATCGGATCAAGCCCCGCGTGGTGATCCCGATGCATTTTAAGACCGATAAGTGCCCCTCTTTCCCGGTAACCGATGTCGAGCCTTTCCTGGCGGGCAAGAAAAATGTGAAACGGATGGACACCACAGAGGTGGACTTCAAGCAGGGGCAGCTCCCGGAAGCCACAGAGATCGTGGTGCTGAAGCACGCCTGCTAGAGTCGAAAACAGAGGGAAGTCATGCCGGCAAACCTGCCACCGGAGTATTTTCAGGCCGAGAAGACCTACCGACAGGCCAAGACTCCTGAGGAGAAGGTAGAGGCCCTGGAGGCTATGCTTTCCGCCATACCCAAGCATAAGGGCACCGACAAGCTTCGCGCCCTGCTGAGGAGCAAGGTCGCTAAATTCAGCGAGGAATCGCAAAGGAAGCTGGCCACTGGTAGAAGGGTTGATGCTTATTATGTAAAGAAGGAGGGCGCCGGCCAAGTGATACTGGTGGGCCTACCCAATGCAGGCAAATCTCAACTGGTAGCGGCCGTTACCGAGGCATCGCCCAATGTAGCTGATTATCCCTATAGCACTCAAAATCCCACCCCAGGGATGATGAACTTTGAAAATATTCAAATCCAGCTTGTGGATATCCCCCCTATAATCGACCGCGGCGCTCGGCCTTGGCTTCCCAACCTGCTGCGAGGTGCCGACCTGCTTTTGCTTATGGTGGATTTGAGCCAGGACACCAAAATCCAGATGGAAACCATGTTTGAGGAATTGGAAAAGCTCAGGATAAAGCCCATCGGGAGAAAAGAGTCGACCGAGCAGTGGGTATATCATAAGAAGGCTCTGGTTGTGGGCAATAAGGGCGATGTCGAGGGTTCAGGGGAGAATTATCGAAGATTGGAGTCTCAATACGGCGCTGAATTTCCTATCGTCTCCATCTCGGCTAAAGAGGGAATGGGGCTTGAGATGTTGAAGAAGGAGCTCTATCGCCGGCTGGAAATCATCAGGGTACACACCAAGGCACCAGGCAGGAAAGCGGACCTAGAGAAGCCGGTAATCCTGAAACGGGGAAGTACGGTTGAGGATTTTGCCCAATCCATCCATAAGGATTTTCACGCCAAATTAAAATTTGCCCAGCTCTGGGGCTCGGGGAAATTCGACGGCCAGAGGGTGAGTCGGGAACACATCCTGGAAGATGGCGATGTTATAGAGCTACGCATTTGATGCTCATCCCTTTGTCTTTATCAGCCACAGTTTCTCTGCCAATTCCTCAATATATTCCCTGTTCTCCAGCCTTTGCTTCCATGTTTCAGGAATAGCCTCAATGCCAAGATAAGCCCCGGAGATAGCCCCGGTCATGGCAGCGATGGTATCGGTATCACCACCGAGGCTTATGGCATAAAGGACAGCCCCCGCAAATGATCGGGAATGGGTAAGAAAGGAATAGATGGCGGTGGGAACTGAATTGAAGGCCTCGATGCTATGGCCCAACTCCAAGACAACCTTTGCTTTGTCCCATTGCCCGATCAGGCTTTCTATGCTCCTCAGTTTTTGCTGATAAACATCATGATCTACGAAGTCCTTCAGCCCCTTGATGAAATCGTCGCTGGCAAAGGGGGAAGATGGCTCCGCCATGGTGGCCAAAGCGATGGCGCAGGCTTGCAAGGCAGCGCCCTGTTTTCCCAGTTCGTGGGCGTGGGTGATGTGGCTCGATTTATAGGCTACCTCCTTTAAGGTGGTGGGGTCATCATGGTAGAAGATACCTACAGGCGCAATTCTCATCGCTGAGCCATTGCCATAGGAGCCGCCGGAATACAATTTCTCAGCCGCCTGATCCCATGCTTCGCCGCCCTTTATCATCCCGAAGATACGGGGCGGTCCCGGCCCATAGCCCCGAAAAGGCTCACGGTCATAATTCCTGACGAAGGTATGCGCCATGTGCTCACCGTCAAAGCCCTTCTTTTCTATCAGCGACTCAGCAACCCCGATGGCCATGTGGGTATCGTCGGTGTAAACCAGAAGGCCAACTCTATCGGCTAGTGACTGAATCTGGCCCCCGGTAACCGTGTACCACCCCTCCACAGATGCACCCAAGGCATCCCCAACCGCGGTGCCGATCAGAGAGCCGAGGAACTTCGATCTCAAGGTTTCCTCATCCATCTCGCCACCTTTTTGCCTCAAGGGATGCTCTCTATCTCGCGTTTATATTCCTCCACTAGCGTGCGATACTGGGAATCAAGTTTAGCTAGAGTCAACTGCCACTGCTCCTGAAACTGGGGATGGTGCTCGACATCAATGCTAATGCCCGCTGGCACGCCCCGCTGCTGAGCCAGCTGCTGGAGATTCGTGTAGAAATCCTGTTTCAATGCCTCGTAAGCCTGCCTTCTTTGCTCTGCCCCTTCCTCCTCATAGTGCTTGAAAAGGCGCCTCAATTTGCTATGTACGTTTTCAATGCCCCCCTTATCCTGCTTCAGGCTCTTGATCCCCTCCATTGCCCTGCGATTAGTCCTTTTCACCACATCGTTCTTGGGCACATCCAGATTTCTAAGAAGCACACCTTTAACCCCTTTAGCTACATACCCTCTCTCCTCATCGCCATACTTGCTCAGCTCAACCACAAGGTTACACTGACCCTTGAGATAGCGGGCAGCCAATCTTTCCCCCTGGGGCATAAGGTCACGTTTTCTAATCTCCTCTGGCGATTCCGCTCCCAGCTTCGCCGCCCGCTCCATGGCGACGTCAAAGGCGCTCTTTAGCTCTCCCTTACCTTTCTCTTCCAAGGCACCTATCCCCTTCTGCTTACAACATGGTAGCGCATCGAGACTGACATGGCAACTGCGCTTGATAACGGGCACGCCCTGGATTACAATTTGCACCTGGATCATATTTCGCAATCAAGGAGGCAAGCCATGAAAAGCGCCACCGAATACCTGTGGTTCAACACCGAGCACCATCGTGAGTTTATAAATATAACCGATGAGGTCGAGCATTTCGTGCACGACAGTGGCATCGAGGAGGGACTCGTCTTGGTGTCAGCGATGCACATCACCGCCGGAGTATACGTCAACGATGCCGAGCCAGGCCTGATCCAGGACATAGAGGAATGGCTGGAGGGGCTGGCACCCTATAGAGCGGACTATAGACACCATGCCACGGGAGAGACCAACGGCGATGCCCACCTGAAAAACCTGCTTGTGCACCATCAGGTCATCGTGCCCGTGACCAAGGGGATGCTGGACTTGGGGCCCTGGCAGCAGATATACTACGCCGAGTTCGATGGCCAGCGGAGGAAGAGGGTGGTGCTCAAGGTGATAGGCGAGTAGAAAGAAAGCGTCCATTCAAGGTATAATAAGGCCAAGCCCATCGAAATATTGAGGAGGGAGCAATGCCGACCGCGGTTATCAATGGGGTGAAAATCAACTACCAACTTTCGGGCGAAGGGCCACCAATCATCCTGCTCCATGGCTTCACTGGTAGCCATCAAGACTGGGCGCTTCAAATCCCGGTGCTAT
Source organism: Chloroflexota bacterium (assembly GCA_015222405.1). GTDB lineage: Bacteria > Chloroflexota > Dehalococcoidia > E44-bin15 > E44-bin15 > JADFVG01. The sequence continues at coordinate 5,830 of JADFVG010000221.1, read as the reverse complement.
CCAATAAATATCGAGTCATGGCTATGGATCACCGGGGGCATGGAAAATCTGAGGCTCCTTCTTCCCCTGATGACTACTCCATAAGCATCTTTGCCCGGGATGTTTACGGTTTGCTCCGGCACCTGGGGATAAGCAAGACCTGTATCATGGGACACTCGATGGGAGGATTCATGGCTTTGGAGTTGGCCTTGGAGCATCCTGAAATGGTGACCGCCCTGGTGCTGGTTGACACCTCAAGTGGTGAGTGGGAGCAAGACCCAGAATTCGAGCAGATCAGGGCTAAACTTAAGGAGCTAGCTCGAACTGAGGGGATGGAAGCTGCTTTTGAGTATAACGCCGCCCACAACGCCATGATTCGAGAGCGCTTTGAGAAGTATCCTGAACAGCGCGAGGTCTCGAGGCAAAGGATGCTACAAACCTCGGTCAATGGCTATATCTATGGGGGTGATGCCATCTGGAGTTGGAAGCCAGTTACCCATCGCCTGTCCGAAATCAAGGTGCCCGCCCTCATCGTTGTCGGCGAGGAGGATGCTCCCTTCCTCAAGGCATCTCACATCATGAAAGAATCGATAGCCGATGCCGAGATGGTTATTATTCCCGGGGCGACCCACAGTCCTCATGAGGAAGCGGCTGACGCCTTTAACGAAGTTGTGGTGAGCTTTTTGGATCGGCTGAACCTCAGCGCTTGAGAACCACGTGCTAAGAAGCAAGCTCCTGAGGCTTCACGTCGTGTCAGCGAGATAATTCTTAAAGGAGGTCAAAGATAGTGCCAGCAAAAGCGTTACAAGGGGTGAGGGTCGTGGAGTTGGCTCAACTTGTAGCTGGACCCTATTGCGCTAAGCTTCTGGCTGATCTCGGTGCTGAAGTAGTGAAAATCGAGGAGCCCCTTGCCGGAGATGAAGCGCGGAGAAGGGGCCCTTTCCTGAATGATGTGCCTCACCCTGAACGCAGCGGGCTCTTTCTTTACCTCAACACCAACAAGCTGGGGGTTACCCTCAATATCAAGACGGAGACAGGGAGGGAGATCTTCAAGCAACTGGTGAACTGGGCGGACATCCTGATCGAGGACAAGCCCCCCGGGGTGATGCAGGAGCTGGGACTGGACTACGAAAATCTGAGGGCGATCAATCCCCGGCTGATAATGACCTCCATAACCCCCTTTGGCCAGACGGGACCCTATCGGGACTACAAGGCTTATCACCTGAATGTCTTTCACGCCGGAGGGGAGCCATGCATCATGCATCAGGGCTCGGCTATCCATCGCGGCTCGGCTAGCACTGATCTAGCCCCGGTTAAAGGGCCGGGATACATGGGGGACTACGACAGCGGACTAAGTGCTGCCACAGCAACCCTGGCTGCCTTTTATGCCCGAGGGGCGACTGGCTCAGGTCAACACATAGACGTATCCAAACAGGAGACGGCAATAGCTCTGGACAGGCTGGAGAATGTCATCTACCCCAACCGCAAGAAGACGGAGACCCAGGCACTGATCCGTGCCAGCGCTCAAGGAAGAGGTATGGTGGGCGGGCTTATGCGGTGCAAAGATGGCTACGTTATGATAGCAGCTATGCAGGATAGCCAGTGGCGGGGGCTTGTCGAATTAATGGGCTCTCCAGAGTGGACCAAGGATGACAAGTTTAAGGACGAATTGAGCCGCGTCCTCCATTCCAGAGAGGCGACGTCTCGGGTCCAGCAGTGGGTGAGGGACAAGACTATGGAAGAGGTTTTCCGGGGCGGCCAAGAGAAGGGAGTACCCCTGGGCAAGGTCAACTCGCCCCAGGACCTGGTGCATTCCCCCCAGTTAAGGTCACGAGGATTCTTCGTCGAAATCGAACACCCCGAAACGGGGAAGATCGAGTATCCCGCGGCTCCCTATAAGCTGTCCAAAACGCCGTGGGCAGTGGCTCGCCCTGCCCCACTACTGGGCGAGCACAATGAGGAGATCTACTGTCGGCTTTTGAGTTATGCCAGGCAGGACCTGGCGCTAATGAGAGAAAATGGGGTGATCTAGGAAGGACAATGAAAATGATCAAGCCCGCTTTAGATGGGGTGAGAATCGCCGATTTTTCCTGGGCCTGGGCTGGGCCCTATGCCACAATGTTGCTGGCAGTTATGGGGGCCGAGGTGATCAAGATCGAGAGCAATCAAAGACTGGATCACGTTCGGCTGCGGGCACTCGGCTTTGGGGTTTTTCGCGGCGCTGACCGCTCCCCCTTCTTCAACGACTTGAATCTGAACAAGCTAAGCGTAACCCTCAATCTCACCCAGCCTGAAGCGGTGGAGCTGGCAAAAAGGATAGTCAGCATCAGCGATATTGTGGTGCAGAACATGCGCCCTGGGGTTATGGACCGGCTGGGACTAGGATATGAGGAGTTGAAGAAAGTCAAGCCTGATATCGTCTATCTTTCATCCTCAGCCTGCGGCGCCACAGGTCCTGAGCGGGGATACATAGGCTATGCCCCCACCTTTGCCGCTCTCGGCGGAGCCGACCACCTCACTGGCTATCCAGATGCCGCGCCGCAGCCAATGGCAGGTTCCATCGACTTGAGGAGTGCTGCAACCTCCGCCTTTGCTATACTTGCTGCCCTCTGCTACCGCCAGAGGACGGGCGAGGGACAGCATATCGACCTCTCCTCTCAGGAGACGATCAGCGTCCTTCTCGGTGAGGCCATCATGGACTACACCATGAACCAAAGGAACCAAACGCGCAAAGGAAATCGCGACCAGGCTATGGCTCCTCATAACTGTTATCGTTGCCGTGGAGGGAAGTGGGTTACCATTGCCATCGCCACCGAGGACGAATGGCAGGCCTTCTGTTCCGCAATTGGAGCTCCGGACTGGACCAAGGACCCCAGGTTCTCCGATGCTTATGCTCGCCACAGGAACCAGGATGAGCTCGACAAGCGGGTTGAAGAATGGACAATCAACCAAACCCCCTATCAAGCGATGAGAATCCTGCAAAAGGTCGGGGTAGCAGCGTTTCCCTCCCTTGATAGCCAGGGCCTTTCCAGCGACCGTCATCTCAAGGAGCGGGGCATGTTTACCGAGGTGGAGCATCCGGTCATGGGGAGAAGGGTCGTAATTGCCCCTCACTGGAAGTTTAGCCACACCCCAGCCTCGTCCTGCCGCCATGCACCACTGCTTGGCGAGCATAACGAGTATGTCTTCGGCGAACTCCTCGGCATGCGACTTGATGAGATCACTGAGTTCGAGGAGAGAGGTATTATTTACTAGCTGCGACATGTCCCCTTTTTGGCCTTTCCCGCCCCTGACTACAAAATCTAATCTCCAAATTCATCACATGGCATTTGATGTAAAAGTGCGCCCTGGGTCTTGACAAAATAAGATAATTATGTTACAAATAAATCAATATTATCTAAAATTCTTTAAAGAGCCCTAAACCCAGGGTTGCTTTGTAGCATCGGCGCTCCCTACGGCCATATAAGGGAAGGGCTTAGAAAGAGGAGGAAGCAGATGAAACTGGTGGTTGTAGGCTTGGGCCAATGTGGAGGGAGGATCGCCGATGAATTTGCCCGCCTGAACAAGAGGGCAGAGTCGCGACGCGGGCTGCAAATCGTCACCGGCGCCTACGCAGTGAACAGCGATGAGGCCGACCTCACGGGACTGGGGACTATACCCCCTGATTACCAGCACCGGATCCTCATGGGTGGGCGAAGGACTATCGGTCACGGCGTGGGCAAAGTAAACAAGCTCGCTGCCGAAATAGCCAAGGAGAGCGCTGACAAAATCATCGATGCCCTGCGGGTGACGCCAAGGTTCTATGAGACCGACGCCTTCCTACTGGTAGCGTCAGCGGCAGGGGGAACCGGCTCTGGGAGTTTACCCGTTATCACCGAAATCATCAAGAGAAGGTACACGATTAAGCCGGTCTACGCTCTGCTTGTCTTGCCCTTCGAACACGAGGAACAGGCCGAGTCTCATTGCATTACCAACACCGCCACCTGCCTGAAGTCGGTACATTCAGTTGCCGATGCGGTATTCCTGGCCGATAACCAGAGGTATGTGCGAAGGGATGGCACCCTAATCAACAACATGAACGAGATCAACAGGCAGATCGTAGCTCCCTTCTACAACCTCCTTTGCGCCGGAGAGGAGACGAGGAGGAAGTACATCGGCGCCAGGGTGGTAGATGCTGGCGACATCATCCAAACGCTGGGGGGTTGGACCACTATAGGCTTTGGCACATTACCCCTGAACTTGAGAAGGCTTCCCTTTGAGCGAAAGCGCAGTTTCAGGAAGAAGGGGGCCGAGACACATGTAGCCCTACAGGCCATGGACGAAGCTCTATGTGAGCTATCTGTGGACATCCGGCCAGCGGATGTAGGGAGCGCCGTATACGTGCTCTCGGCCCCTGCTAAGGAAATGAGCATGGACGGCATCAAGGAGACAGGGGACTACCTAAAGCATCTGGCGCCCAATGCCGTGATCAGGGGTGGCGACTACCCAAGGGAAAAGGGAGAGTTCAGCATAACCATGGTCCTATCCCAGATCTGCGACGTGGACAGAGTGAAGGGATACTATCCCAGACTGAAGGAGTTTAACCACGTCTTGGAGAGGACGCAGAAGGAGACCGCGGCTAAGATCAAGGTTCAGGAAATGGCATGGGCCGACGTGCCTGTTCTGGTTACCAAGGGCAACCGCCGTCACTAAAGGGTACGCGGCGTAGAACCATAGCTGAAGGGATTGATTGAGCCTTCTGCTACTTATAGACCTCTATGGCTAACGCCTCTGCCTGCTCAGGGGTGTACTCGGCGATCACATGATAGCTGTGATCCCTAATCTCGGCGATGGGGGCCGGCCACAGTAACATATGCCCGATGCCATCTAGCTCCTCGCCCCCATATCTGAGGGGCCCAACCGTGGTGTCAAAGGTCTCGGTCTCAAGCATCTCTATGATTTTGTCCACATCATCCACCGTGCCCGCCTTCTGCAAGGCTTCGGTCATAACATAGAGTATAGTCGCGCTGTACCAGACGCACATCGTGAAGCTGGCGCCATAGCGCTCCCTGAACTCGCGGGCGAAATCCCTCACCGGCTTGGGCTGGTCTCCTCCAAGCGGGTTTGGCTGATAGATGAGAAAGCCCTGGACATTCTCCCAACCTGCGATGTCGCCAAATCCACTGGTCCATCCAATGAAAGCGGTGAGGCCGTCCCAGCCCATTTCCTTCATCGGCTTCAATGTTAGAACATGGCCGATAACCAGGTCTGGATCTTTGCTCACCAGCTTGGTTGCCAGGGGATAAAACTCCATCGTCTCCGGCGGGTAATAGTCTACGGTCACTACATCGTAACCAAAGTGCTCCGCAGCCGGGACGGCGGCATCAGCAACCGCGTATCCAAGCTCATCATCGCTCATGGCGATGGCAACCGTTTTTACCCCAGGATAGTGTGAGGTGAGCCAGTGGAACAAGACCGGGGTATGCAGCACATAGGTTGGGGAGGTATGGAAGGTATGGGGCTTATCGGGCCCCAAAACCGCGAGCCCAGCGCCTGCTACGTCCAGCAGCACCCCTGCTTCTTCACATATATCCTGGGCAGCAGCCGCGGCATCTGCGCCCGCCTGATGCATTATCTTTACCCCCTCCTCATATATGAGCTTAGTGGCTGTCGCCACCCCACCAGCACCACCCCAGTGGTTATCTAGGATGATGAGATTCCAGCGGTAACTCTCTCCAGCCACTGTAAACTCACCGATCTTCTCCGCAGCGAACTCAAATCCATATTTAGCCGGGATGCCGACAATGGTTCCCATAAGGCCGGAAAGTGGCAGCCCGATGCCGAACTTTACCTCCTTTACCCCCTCAGCCTC
>JADFVG010000030.1 GCA_015222405.1 Chloroflexota bacterium | reverse complement strand
TCCCATATCCCTTTTCCTCGTCCGTTGCCTGAGAGGGATGAATTATCCTCCTCCTTCAGCGATAAACTCCTCCACCATTCTGTGGGCTTCGTCGTCCCGATACTGAATGGGGGGCGATTTCATAAAATAGGCCGAGGGGGCGATAAGCGCCCCGCTGAGGCCACGGTCCATAGCTAGCTTGCAGCACCTTATGGCATCGACAACCACCCCTGCCGAGTTGGGGCTGTCCCAGACCTCAAGCTTTAGCTCCAAATTCAGGGGGACATCACCGAAGGTGCGACCTTCCATACGGATGTAGCAGAATTTGCGGTCGCCAAGCCAGGGAACGTAGTCGCTGGGCCCAACATGGATATTATCGGGCTCGATCTTATAGTCTAGCTGGGATGTTACAGCATCGGTCTTGGAGATCTTCTTTGATGCTAGGCGCTCCCGCTCCAGCATATTGAGAAAGTCTGTGTTGCCGCCGAAGTTTAGCTGGTAGGTTCGCTCCAGTTTAACGCCGCGGTCTTGGAAGAGGCTGGCTAGCACGCGATGGGTAATGGTGGCGCCAACCTGTGATTTTATATCGTCACCAATAATGGGGAGTCCTCTCTCGGCAAACCTGTTCTGCCAGTACTTCTCCCGAGCGATAAAAACCGGGATGCAGTTGACAAAGCCACAACCTGCAGTGAGCACCTGCTCGATATACCATTTTGTTGCTTCCTCACTGCCGACCGGCAGGTAGTTGACCACGACGTCGGTCTCTGTTTCTTTAAGGATGGTAACAATGTCTGCTGTAGCGCCCGGGGCCTTGGTGACCACCTCAGAGACGTACTTTCCCAACCCGTCGTGGGTCATGCCTCGCTCCACCTTTACCCCTGTGCTGGGAACTTGGCAGAACTTCCAGGTGTTATTGGGCGGGGCATAGATTGCCTCACCAAGGTCCTTGCCCACCTTGTTGCGAGCAATATCAAAGGCGGCAATGAACTCGATGTCACCGATGTGATACCCCCCCATGTTGACGTGCATCAACCCCGGGATCGAATCCCCCTCTGCTGCTTCGCGGTAGTAGTAGACGCCTTGTACCAGCGAGGAGGCGCAATTGCCAACACCAATTATAGCTACCTTTATCTTGCCCAAATTCGCTCCTTCCTTTATGCTATAACAAAGAACCATCTTTGCCAAGGAGGCGAATCGTGATCTATGATTTTCACACCCACACCTCTCTCAGCGATGGCTCCTTATCGCCTCTAGAATTAATCAGGCGTGCGCTGGTCAAGGGTTACAAAGCTATCGCGCTTACCGACCATGTCGCTACTGGCGGCCTCGAGAGAATAATCAAGGAAGCCTCGGCAGATTGCGCTCTCGCCAGAGCGCACTGGGATATCCTCGCTATCCCTGGCGTGGAACTGACCCATATTCCTCCCCAGGCGATATGCGAAATAGCAAGACAGGCCAAAGAATTGGGGGCATGGCTGGTCGTGGTGCACGGCGAGACTTTCACCGAACCCGTGGAAAAGGGCACCAATAAAGCAGCACTCCAGTGCTCTGATGTCGATATTTTGGCACATCCCGGCTTATTGACCCTTGAAGAGGCCGAATTAGCAGCAGCAAACGGCGTCTTTCTCGAAATCAGCGCCAGGAAAGGCAGCTCTTTAGCCAACGGCCACATCGCTCGCCTGGCCAAGGTTGCTGGAGCTAAAACCCTCCTCAATTCCGATGCCCACGACGAAACCGATCTTCTCTCCCCCGATTTAGCTCTTGCTATCGCTCAAGGGGCTGGCTTGGACAAAGTAGAGATCGATGAAATGCTGAAGATCAATGTTCACAAACTACTTGAGAGGCTACCTTTGCCCCGACCGAGGTAAACCTCGTGGCAGCCCTTACTTTGCCCCTACTGCCATACGGCGATCGAAACAGCGATCAGGACTTGCCAATCCGGAACACCTTTGTCCCGCACACCGGGCAAACCCCTTTGATTGCTGGACGCTTGTTCTTGAGCACAACGTTCTGGGGGTTCTTGATCTCCCTTTTCGCCCGACACTTGAAACAATAAGCTTCCGCCATCCGGATCACCTCCTTTCAAGCTGATTGAACTATAATCACAATCCAGCTAAGATGTCAAGTGTCTGTAAAGCTGTGGTGAAGTTTTGAGGCTACTATTTGCCACCAGAGAAGACCTTTTCTGGCTGCCAAAGGCCCCTTTCTGCGTTGAAGCGTAGCACAGCTAGGAGGCGTCCGTCAAGGGAATAGGCACGGCAGCGGCCTTTGTCCTCGCCCTCTTCCCCTTCTAGAGCTAAGGGACGTCCCCACCTTATGTCTTGCTCATGCTCCTGGCTGACAATAGCGGCAATCCAATGCTCCAAGACCACATCCATAGGATAGAGCAGATTCTGCCAGTATCCGTGGTGAAACGCATCCTCGAGCTGGTGGGTGGTGAGGGAATCGCTGATATCGAACATTCCGCTTCTGAGACGAACCAAATTTCTGAGGCATGCCCCGCAGCCCAGTGCTTGACCCATATCGTGAGCTAGGGAGCGAATGTAGGTGCCCTTTCCGCATTCTATCTCAATGGTGAAAAAGGGAGGCTGCCACCGCAGGAGTTGCAAGCGAAAGATATGAGCCCTCCTCTTATTGCGCTCAACCTCAATGCCAGCGCGGGCAAAATCATAGAGGCGCCTGCCTTGATGCTTTACCGCGCTATACATTGGGGGGATCTGGAGGATGGAGCCAAGGAAGGAAGAGAGCACCCCCTCCACCTGCTCTCTGGTAACAAAGGAGGGGTCAATCCTACCTGTAACCTCCCCCTCGGCGTCGTAGGTGGTGGTAGCAATACCGAGCTCGACCTCGGCGCGATAGATTTTAGCGGCATCTACGAGGAAGGGGATGATTCTGGTTGCTTGTCCCAGGCAAATGGGTAAAACCCCGGTTGCCCCGGGGTCAAGGGTGCCAGCATGGCCAACACGCCTCTGCCCGGTGAGTTGCCGCACCAGATTCACTATCTTCAGGGAGGTGCTTCCAGCGGGCTTATCAATATTTAGGATTCCGTCAACGCCCAACTTTTTCAGTATCCTCGTTTGAGGCGACCTCTTTCATCAAGCTGAGGACATGAGCGGCTTGCTCAATGGAATCATCCCTATGGAAGCTCAGTTCGGGCATGCGGCGTAGTGAAAGGCGCTCCACCAGCTTTCTGTGGAAGAAGCCTGAGGCAGAGTCCAAACCTTCCATTGCCTCCTTTTTCTCCCCCTCACTGCCCATGATGCTGACGAAAACCTTGGCATGTCTCAGGTCTGGGGAGGTATCTACCCTAGTAATGGTCAAAAAGCAGCCCAGCCTTGGGTCTTTGACTCGGCGCTGGAGCATTTCGCTAATCTCTTCTCTGATGAGGTCATTGAGCCTCTCAGTACGCCTGGTCATTGCTTCTCCCTCCTGTAAAGCTCGATGATGTCACCGGCCTCAAATTCGCTGAAGCCTTCAATGCCCAAGCCGCACTCAAATCCTGTCGCCACCTCCTTAACGTCATCCTTGAACCGTTTCAGACTGGCCACGCTGG
>JADFVG010000220.1 GCA_015222405.1 Chloroflexota bacterium | reverse complement strand
GAAATACTCTCAAAGGCTGTAGCCAGCGAGAGGGTGCCTACAGTGGTTGAGTTCCCCTGAGCCCGGGCCGGGGAAGGGAGGCTAGCCATCAGCAATAAGGCCAGCGCTAAGGCTGCAAATCCGATGTGAAGCACTTTCCTTTTGTGTTTCATCCTACAACCCAGGAGAAAGAAATCGTAACCATACTCTTAACCGAGCTGACCCAACTTCACCATTAACTCAAGGCAAAAATAATACTGCTGCAAATTCCCAATCTACTGGCATTAATAGTAGGCAAGGGAAGCTCAGAAGGCACATACAATGGTCCTATAACCACTTTGGTCACATTTAACCCACTGCTTCTGAATAATTTTAACCAACTTGATATTCGAAATGATCTCAGCTCTTCCAGATTGCTTAGGGATGTGCCGTGCACCTCAGGGAAGCAATTGCGTTTAGCCTTTAAACAAAGGCTTTTGAACTTGCCCACACTTTTTGGCATTTCCGTTTTCATGGCTAGGTCTTGCTCCTCTTTACTTAAGACCCATTTTGCAAAACGAGCTATTGGTATGGGGTAATAAGTGATGAGCTGGCCTATTTTCCATATCCAAGTTGGCACTATTACATATATATTGCCATTAGGATCAAGAACTCGCATCATTTCGTGTAAAGCTTTGGTTTTATCTTGAGCATGTTCGAGCAGATGGGAAGAGTAAACTACATCAAAGCAGTTGTCTTTGGATGGCAAATGACTGCAATCGGATAAAACGTCTAAATTGGTATAAGTCACACCATTCGCTACATCTGTACAAACGATATTATAACCCCTGCTCTTTAAAAGTGAGCATTGGTACGCGGCACCGCAGCCGATATCGAGGATGCGAGCATTTGGCTTGATTTTGCCTAATTGAAGCATTAGTTCCAATTCCCGCCTTCTGCTCCTGCGCCGTCGGCATAAAGTTGCCTCTCTTCCCCAGGGATTTCTAAAGGTCATTACCACCTCCGCCAACTGGTCCTTTAGCATCGCTGATAGTGGCCATTATATGTTTGGCAATCTCAGCGCCAACTTTTTCCCATGAGTACCGTTCGAGAACAAGACGTCTACCATTTTCTCCCAGAGCCTGGCATTTCTCCGGATTCGCTATTAACTCGATTAATACCTCTGATAGATGTTCCGCATCACCAGGCTTCACAAGGTATCCGGTTTCTCCGCCCAAAACAAAATCAGGTATTCCCTCAATGTCTGTAGCAACCACAGGAAGTCCATGAGCAAATGCTTCTAAGAATACGATTCCAAAGGGCTCCAGTCTAGTTGGAAGACAGAACACGGAAGCCCTTTCATAGTAATGATTGAGACCTTCGAGAGGAACTCGACCAACTACATCGCAATTGGGAATATTCAATTTGGGTGAGCATCCCACGATAGTGAGTCGAGCGGTAGGATGAGCTTTAAGAACACGTTTGAATGCCTCTACCAGCTCCGGTCCACCCTTCCTTTTCCAGTCAACTCCCACGAATAGAATGTTCTTATTCTTATACTTTTCTTTATCCACTTTGAAGTTTGCTCCTACATTGCTTCCTGAGTAAACACAAATGACTTTATCTGAGGGGCAAGAATAGTCTTCTATAATAGACCTTGAAATATTACTACTCCTAGCAAAGTTAATCGTGGCATTGTGATAAATAGTTCTCTCTAATTCGATCCAGCGTCGGCTGTACAGGTCTTTTTTCTCAAAACCCGGATTATGTAGATTTGCCAAGTGAGTATGGTCAGTATATACATAGTGTGGCAGGCCCTCCTTACTTCCATCGAATAACGACTGGAATTGGAAGGAAAACTCGTGCTCGTTCTTGGAAAGAAGGTTCGACACCAAGAGCTTAATTTTTCTAAATATATATGTTGTTCTCCAAAAGCATTCTCTGATTTTCTTCCTGCCTATCAGTATCTCTAGGCCGTACTCCTTGAAGACAAAAAACATATTCGCCAGAATTAGAGTTTTTTTATTTTTAATTAAATCCCCAACATGGATTACATCAGTTTCCAGATCGGGAAATTGTTTTACCAGTGTTTGCATAACACTGTTCCCTGTGGGGTGCGAACCCCGTGTTATGAAAGCAAACCTTTTACCCATATGTGATCCTCTTCAAAGACTTAGCTATAGAGCGAAGTACACCGGTTTAACTTCAAACTGGTATCACTCGTTGCTCCTTAATAAACAGAAGGATTCCGTAGGTCAGGTTAACATATCCGGCTACCAGAACCACAATCTGTTTACCGATATAACCACCCTTTTGATACAGAAGCTTTGCGAGGTTGAACTTAACGCTATGTCCATCTTCTTGAGCTCTGGTAAATAGCTGGGGCAGATGCTCTTGTTTAAGATATGCACTGAGTTTTGCTGACGCAATTCTAAATCCATGAGAGCGAAATTCCTCAACCCAATAGCCCTTATCATGTATATTTATTCTGAGTTTATCTCTTGCGTCCTTCTTATAGAGCGTGGTCAGGTAGAGCCCTCCCCCTTGTCTTAACACCCTATTTATTTCACAAAGAGCATGTTTGTGGTTAGTCAGGTATTCTATAGCCCCACAAAATGTGACAAAATCAAAGGAGTCATCTTCAAAAGGCAAAGCATCTTTGTTTAGATCCACTTTATGAAGATGAGGTCGAATGTCATCTGGCGCACTAGAAATTGCATAGTCACTCACGTCAACTCCCCACGTTTCTATTCCCAAATCCTTAAAAGCTTTAACCAAAAATCCCTTGGCACAACCAACATCTAACACTCTTTGCACATTGAAGGAGTTTTTTATCCAGGTCGCCAGATAGCTGAACTTGGGATAGAACTCATTCAAATGATAACGCTCATAACCTCCACCTAGTTTCTTCTTACCCCCCTCAAAGAACTCTACGTCAAATTCTCCGTGTGTATTATTTTCTTCCATAGGCATATCGTTCACTCCCTAAGCCTCTTTGAGCCTAGAAAGCGCCACTTCAAGTCGCGCAGTGCCAGCCGTAACCTTTTTGGGAGCAAAGAGGTGGCATACTTATAGGCGATGAAGAGGCCATCCCTCTGGAGCATGATTTGTGGGTAGACCCTGAGGGCTTTCCTAAAGTAGTGGCGGGCTAGTCTCATATCGCTGCCATAGGCATAGCGGGCTATCCTCCGATAAGAGTGAGAATAAGCCTGGCTTTTCCAGGGCTGAAGGTGAGGGGCCAGGTCTGGGTCCTCAAAGACCTCTTGCAGCATAAGGAGGAAGGCTCTCTCTGCCACTTTGGGGTTGACGCTCTTGTGGAGCTGGCTGGGGTGAACCCGGTACTTAACTAGCGGCTCCGCTATGTAGGCCACCGGGTATCTTTTGGCCAGCCGAATGAATAAGTGATGGTCCTCAAAGTTCGTCAACTCTTCGTGGAATCCCCCTACCTCATCAAGGCAGTGGCGCCTCATCATGACCGTAGAGGTGGTGATACGGTTGAAGAACAGCAGTTCCCTGACTTGCTCTTTACTATCGACAATGGCAGAGCCCTCCAGGAAGCTGGACTTTCTCACCCGAAAGATATGCCCATTTTCGTCCATCATATATGCCTGGCCGTAGCTGAAGCCCACCTCGGGGTGCCTATCCAGGACTTCCACACCCTTCTCCAGGGCGTCTTTGAGCAGGACATCGTCAGAGTCCAAGGAGAGGATATACTCCCCACGGGATAGCTCGATACCACGGTTGTTCGTAGCAGATACCCCCTGGTTCTCCTGGTGAAGGTATCTCACGGGAAAGGCGGAGGCTACCTCCGGAGTGTTATCGGTAGAGCCATCGTCGATGACGATGATCTCGAAGTCCTGGAAGGTCTGATCCAGGACGCTCTGGATAGCCTCGCCCAGAAAGTGAGCACAGTTGTAGGTCGGTATTACTACACTTACCTTAGGCACGGGCTGTGCCCCTTTCTTATTTGGTTTCCTCAGGTGCCGTCTCGACAACATGCGGTGCTTACCTCCAAACCAAGGGCATCTTGGCCATAACCAACTTTGCAGGCGGCTTGATTACCTCCACAAAAAGCTCAATCATTTCATTGAGGGCTTTGGTTCTGGCCGCCTTTAATGCTATGAAGTAGGAGCCTGCACCTAACAACACTGAACCGATCAGGAGTCCAACATCAGGCAAAGTGAGCAAATTTGCTGCCATATAGCGAAAGGCGATCAGGGTCGGGGCCATGACCGCAGAGCCCAAAGCGGCAGGACGAAGTGCAGTTAGGTAATCTTTCATCGTCAAACCGATAAGTCGGTTGGCAAATATCTGACGGGTCAGCCAAATGATAACGGCAACTGACGAAATACCCGCAGCAACACCTAGTATTCCGAATTTGACTCCGATGAGTATGGCGGGGACCAACAGGGCAACTTTTACTAGATTGAATTTCAGTTCGATATCAGTCCTCCCCTTGGACCGTAAAAGAGGTTCAACCGTTACGCTGATTGAAGTAATAGCGGCCATGATGCAGAGTATCTGCATGGGCAAGATAGCCGGGCTCCATTTTTGACCAAAGACCACCGTAATCAATTCCGGGGCGATTATAGCTAACCCTATGAACAAGGGGATGACAATCAGAGAGAGATATGTCAGGCTCTTTGTGAATCCGCGGCGCAGCCGCTCATTTTCATCCTGAACTATTGAGAAAGCGGGAAAAGCTACTCTAGCTACGGCCATCCACAGCGCATTTTTGGGGAAGCCTGTTATTCTATAGCCTAAGTTGTAGAACCCCAGGGCTGCCGAGGTTAAGAATCTTCCAATAATCAAAAAGTCCAAGCTTTGTGTCACAAAGTGAACAGCTCTACTCCCTGTCAGGTTGATGCCAAACCCCCACAAATCCTTCAGGCTCTTGAGACTGAACATAATAGACGGGTGCCAACGGCATAGAATCCACCTCAGGATGGCAAGGGCAAGGTGGCTTGCCAAGTTGCCCAGGACAAGGCTCCAGACCCCAAGGCCGGCAAAGGCCAGGGGCACCGCTACTGCCACATAGGTGACTCCCTGTCCAATTTCGCCTATTGAGAATCTGAAAAACTGTAATCTCTTTCTCAACAAGGCGCCGTGGACAGTCCTCAGGGGAGCGATTACAAAGGCTAGAGCGGACACAGACAATATCGGACCGACCTGCTCGTCTCCGAAGAAATTTGCCACGAAAGGAGAGATAGCCACCGTCACGATACAGAAGATAATGCCCAAGGCCAACCCGGTCCAAAAGGTTGTTGAAAGATGACTGGGTGTTACCTCTTTGCGCTGGATTATAGCCTCGCTAAAGCCCAGGTCGCCTGTTTGCAGCACCAACTCGGTGACGATGAGAGCCATGGCGACGACGCCAAAATCTTCCGGCAACAGCAACCGGGCCAGGACGATCATAGCCCCAAAGCGTAGGACTTGCCCCAGAACGTGAGCGATTCCAAGCCAAGTGACCCCTTGCACTGCTGACCTAGTTAAAGCACCACTCATTTAACCAGCTCACCTCGCCTGGCTTATGGCAGTTGTTCCAGTTGTACCCATGCTTTACCGATCCGTGAGGCCTTTCCTCCGCCTCAGAGTTTCCTCATATAGAGATTGGTATTCGTGCACCATCTTTGCTAGGCTGAATTGGGTGACAACCCACTCCTTAGCTCTTTGGCCCATGGCCAGGGCCGTGTCCGGATCCTGGAGTAATGCGACGATGGCCTCTGCCAGTGCCTCAGGATTCCCCCGGGGAACGAGGAAGCCAGTTTCGCTGTGGCGCACCACCTCACGGTTTCCTCCCACATCCGTGGCCACTACTGGTTTTCCCAGCGCCATGGCCTCGAGCAGCGCGTTAGAGCAACCTTCGGTCTCTGAGGTCAGGGTAGCTATGTCGAAGGCTGAAAGATAAGTGCCCACATCCCGTTGCTCGCCGAAGAAGATCACTTTTGGAGCCAGGCCTAGCTCCTGACTCATGTCCTCTAGCTGGCTCCGCAACGGTCCGTCTCCCACCAGAGCAAATCTTGTATCTGGTATAACCTGGTTGACCAAGGACGCCGCCTTGAGAAAGGTAGCGTGATTTTTGACCGGAAACAAACGGGCCATCATTCCCACTACCTTGCCATCGGGAGGCAGATCGAGCCTCCGCCTGACCTGTTCCACGCTCTCGTTATTGCTGGTCAGGCGACTGAGGTTGATCCCGTTATAGATTACCCTTATGCGAGAGGGGTCAATACCTCGCTCGATAAGGTATTCCCTTCCCGCTTGACTATTGGCGACACTCCAATCGGCAAACCGCGTCAGCAAATCCTCAGCCTTGAGGTAGAAACGATGGCCCAGGCGTGCGTTCCTCGCCCCTGGGCCCGATCTTTCGGTCACAATCTTCACCGGCGTGCGTCGCAGGAGCGCTGGCAGCAGGCCAAAAAAGGTAGCTGGTGTCAGGAAAGGCTGAACTACATCCACCTTCATCCTGCGGAGAATGGCCAAGACCTTAAACAGGCAAAGAAGATCGTACTTCCCTTTTCGGTTCAGGGAAATGACCTCAACATCGGGCACCTCCATGAACTCTCGCTCCAGCGGGCCCCCGGGGTGAAGGGTGAGGACAACAGGCTTAAAGCGGTTCTTGTTCAGGCCCTTGACCAGTTCAAGGAGTTGGCGCTGTGCTCCATCCGTTGCTAGGTCCGTTACGGGGAATAACACCGTTATGCGCTCATTCATCAACCCGCCTCACCCTATTGCCTCAACTCTGATTTGCCTCCCTTCGATTGTGGCCTCGGCTTTTCAGCGCCAGTTTAGCGGTAGCCAGAGAAAAGCCGGCCAAGATCCAAAATAGGGGCATAGTGATCATTAAGTTATGATAGAAGGCATTTACCCCGTAGACGACCAGGCCGGCGGCCAGGCCTATGGACAGCCCTTTGATAAAACGTGTAGTCGACGCCCGATAGGAGTCAAGGAGGTTGCGCAGGACGGCGACATAAAGCCAGAGATAGGCGACCAGGGCCAGCGTCCCGTAACATATCCACATCATTAAGAAATCATTGTGGGGCTGCTCACTACCCAGACTACTGTAGCCCCAGTATGTTTCCTCCTCCCAGGCCAAAAGGGACGGATCAACATCGGAGGCGTATTCGGGAGAGACTTCTAGGTATCTGTCCCCGCCAATCCCTAGGACAGGGTTTTCGATGGCGATGGAGGTACCCGACTGCCACAATATCTGCCGCGAAACAGAGCTTTCCTCTTGCACACTAGCTGACCTGCCCCCAAGGTATTCGTTGCCCAGCATTCCAGTTGCCGCAATAAGGCCAACTCCCAGCAGTAAAATGGCTAGAATGATCTCGCCCCTGATTCGCGTTTTGAAAAATAGAGCCAGTGCCACTATCCCCAGTATCAGACCGAAGAGAGCTGAACGTGTATAGGTAAAGTACAAAGCCAATACCATCAGCACCGCTGACACCCCTAGTAGCCACCCGGTACCGGCCTTCATCCCCTTCGCTAGATAAACACCGAGCAGAACCGGAAATGCCACCGATAGTGCATAGGCCAGCTCAAGCTCAGTCTCGGCCATCCCTGGCACCCTAGTTTCCCCTTCCACAGGGAGCTCGAGAAATCCGGAGATAAGGGTGTTTTGACCCATACCAAAGAACTGGTAATGCTGCAGCAAGCCGATAATGGCCGAGCCGACCAGGGCAATAAAGGCCACGCCGCAGAGTATTTTCAAGTCCTTCGAGTTCCTGATCACTGCTGGCAAGAAGATAATAATTAACAGGCCAACCAACATGTTTCGGAAATCTCTAAAGGCATAGTCGAATCCGGTGTTAGCTATGTTAGCGATCACGCTCACCACGATCAGTATGACGGCCGGGATCAGGACTCGCCGTGCCGTTGGTCCCAGCTCGATCTTCTTTTCAGCGGAGTAGCGCCACAGGATGAACCCAATCAGTATCAGCAGCAAAAGACGAAGGCTGATTGCGGGGAAAAAAGTATTGACCATGTAGCTAGTGGCAGTTAGCTGGCTGACCAAGAAGGCGGCCATGGCCCAGACCGGCTTTCTGAGGCCGAGAAGGAGCAAAACAGACACAGCTAGAAGCACAGCTGTCAGGGGGCTCACTGGGCCGAAGCTCCATATGGCTACTACTGCCAGGATAGCCAAGACAATACCTTGGGTGCGGTTCAAAAGTTTCGGTCTTTGAGCTACAGCTTCCATTTCCATCTCCATCTCCTAGGTCAACAATTCCTCATAGACGTTCAGATACTCATGCTTCGTGATTTGCCAATCGCAGTTGCGGTAGAAGGCCTGACCATTTGAGCCTAGATAAGCCCTTTTTTCTGGGCTGCGATAGAGTTCCGTAATTTGGGCAGCAAGGCCCTTTTCGTCATCGGGACGATAAAAGAGCATGTAGTTATCATCGAAAGTGTACGTGAGGCTTGGCAGGGCACTGGCCACACAGGGCTTACCCAGGGCGAAGTACTCAAAGAGTTTATTGGGTAGGCCTACATCATCGATCATGGACACCACCCCGATATCCGCTTGGGCAATGAAAGAAGGGACGCCCTTGAAGGAGACCCAGCCGGTGAAGTGGATATGTTCCGCCACGCCCAATTCACGGGCCAGCTTCTCCAGCTCCGGGCGGTAATCCCCATCCCCTAACACGTCCACTTTCAGCTCGGGGATATCCTTGAGAAGCAGAGGCATGGCCCTTATCAGCGTTTGTACCCCATATCTCTTGAGGATAGTGCTATGTGTTATCAGGCGGAAGCCATCGTCACCTTTTGGCGTTGGGGGCGATTTGCTGTCGAAGATCTGGTCATCGGGTACATTCAGGACTACGGTGATCTTCTCACTGGGGACGCCATGACTTTCGAGCACTCGCTTATATAGGGGGCCATCGGCGACTATTACATGATGGGCATAGCCTGCGCTGAGCCTCTCCATCAGGCGCAACAGCTTGGTGCCTATGTGATTGGGGCCTTTCTTAAAGGTGGAGGCGAAGAGTTCGGGCATGTTCTCATACAAATAGAGGATGACCTTGGTGCCCAGGAGCCTAGGGAAAATGGTGCTGAAGACGAGGAAGTCAGGCATGTTATCTATTTCTACCACATCGTATCTCTTCTTCAAAGAAAGCCGGGACAGCTTCCAAGCAAAGAGAAAGAAGAAGGCACAGTACTGAAAGATGTACCTGAGAAGGCTCCCACGATGAAATGCCAGGGGGAGGCGATACACATTTACCCCTCGAATTGTCTCCTGCCTCTTCTCACCTTTCTCTCTGAGGGCAATGACATCCACCTCATAGCCTTGGCTGACCAGAGCCTCGGCATTCCTCACCACGTTCTTATTAGGCCAATACTTCTGCCTAACAATGCATACTCTTTTCACGAGCACTCCTCAGGTTTTCTTTGCCAGAACATGAGCCGCCCCAGCCCCCGTCGTCTCTTCTCTTGTAGCAGCTCCTCATAAAGGGAGATGATCCTCCGACTGATAGCTCCGATCTCCATATGGCCTATCTTGGCTCTGCCATTGGTCCTTTTGCTCCACTTCAACGCCAATTCGAGTTTCTCAGCGACGTCCTGCGGGTCTTGGGAACAGAGGTAACAGCCCTCGGTGCCTTCTATAACCTCGGGCACATCTCCCGCCGGGACCGACACGATTGGCAGGTTACAAGCCATAGCCTCCTTGATAACCATAGGCGAGCCCTCACCGTCTGATACCAGCAACAGTACGTCGCAAGCATTCATGTATTTCGGGACCACGTGAAGAGGCTTCTTGCCTACCAGGACTAGCTCGGCATCGGGGTCCTTTTCCCGGAGCAGGTCCACAGATTTTTGCACGATGTCGAACCTCTTGATCGGTCTCCAATATTCCCCGGCCCAGAGAACTAGCTTCTTGTCCTGAGGAAGATTCAGTTCCTCTCGCGCCTGTTCCCGGGGCATTGGCTTGAACAGATCGAAGTCGATGCCGCAGGGAATGACCTCGACTGTGTTATTTCCCATTTTTTCCCGCATCTCCGGAGACACTACGATCGCCCGATCCATAAACGGGGTGACCATGCGGCAAATGGGAGCCTGCCAACCCTGAAAAACCTGGGAGCCATGATGGGTAAGGACTACAGGGTCGATGAATTGCCCCCTGGCAATTATTCCGGAGAACACATAGTGGGCATGGATCAGGTCATAGCGGTGGGTCAAAAGCCGTGCCCAGAGCCGGGGAAAGGCCCATAGATAGTTGAGGGTGCTTTTCCCGCCATCGACAAAGAGTACATCTACATGCACCCCCTCCTTTCTCAGGGATTCTACCTGTTCCCTGACAAAGGTGCCGAAGGAAGGCTTCTCTTCTGTGGGATACATGTTAGTGACTACTAGAACCTTCATCCTCTCGCCTCCTATTATCCACATACCATTGGACAAAGAGGGGCACCCCCTCCTCTATGCTCACCCTGGGCTGGTAGCCGAGAAGAGCCTGGGCCTTGGAGATATCGGCCAGGGTGATGGACACCTCCCCGGGTTGTGGCGCTAGGTTCTTAATCCTGGCTTTTTTGCCTAGGGCTTCTTCGATCACCCTGAGGAGATGCCTGAGATCCACGGCCTTTCCCCTACCCAAGTTAAATATGGAGAAGGCTTCTTCCTGGTGGGCGAGGGCAGCCTCAAAACCGACTACGATGTCGTCAATATAGGTGTAGTCCCTCTTGGCTGTGCCATTGCCAAAGATAGTAACCTCCTCCTCCTGGTCCACTCTCTTGACGAAGCGGTGAATGGCCATCTCCGGCCTCTGACGAGGCCCGTAGACGGTGAATAATCTGAGCACCACAACGGGCAAGTGGTAAAGATAACTATAGGTACGGCAGTAGAGTTCCGCCGCTGCTTTAGAAGCGGCATAGGGCGAGATAGGGTAGCTCACCTTGGCCTCCTCGTTGAACGGAGCCTTTCCATTGAGGCCGTAGACAGATGACGAGGAGGCAAAGAGGAACTGCTCCACTCCGAACGCTCGGCTGGCCTCCAGCAGGTTTAAGGTCCCTCTTATATTGATATCTTGGTAAAGGAGCGGTTGTTCCAGGGAGGGCCTAACCCCAGCTCGAGCAGCCAGATGCACCACCACGCCGATGTCGTTCTCTGAGAAAACACGATCTAAGAGGGGCGCATCCCGTATATCCCCCTCCACTAGCAGGAAGCCATCTCTGTCCCGTATGGTGCAGATATTCGCCCACTTGATGGTCGGGGAGTAAGAACCATCGAAGTTGTCTACCCCGACCACCTGATGCCCCATAGAGAGCAGTCGCTCCACCAAGTGGGAGCCGATAAAGCCGGCGGCACCGGTAACCAAGACCGTTTTTTTCAACGTCTTCCGCTCCTATTTCTCTGGCTCCTCCTCGTCCTCTTCCTCCTCTTCTCGTCTAACCGTAGTGGCTGGCGCGGGGCGCATGCGGTTGATCAACTCTTTGCGGTTCAACCCCAGCCAGGCGATGGCTAGGCCGAACACAGCGCCCATTACCAGGGCATTTCGACCCCTTACCTTGTCCGGGGGCACCGAAGTTGGATCTGAGGGGTCTCCGATGTTGAGGCGACTGAGCACATCCAGTTCATCGATACCATTGGTGGAGTATGAGACCAAGTCGGCAGTCAAGTTATCAAGCACTCTTTCTAACGCCCTGACCTCGGCATCTGCGATAACATAGTCCAAGTTCAGTCCCAGATGGTCGAGCCCGAGTGGGCCAACCGCGCTGAGGTCAACCCCGGCTAGCGCTGCCAGGCGATCGCGCTCCGTTCTGGCTTCAACCAGGGCCTCACCGACGCTGTCGAACTCCGCTACTATGTTCTGGTACTCTTTCAACTGCGCATCGCGTTCTTGCGCCGCCAAATAGTCTTTGAAAACCTCCGGTACAACGCCGGCGAGATAGTAAGCCTCGTTCTTGTCGGAGCTGGTCACCCTCAACGTCATAAGTGGCATGTCGCTACCATATTCATATCTAGGTCTTAGCATTTCGGCTAGCTCCTCGGGGGTGTGATAATACTGGCGGCCCAGCTCCGTTTCGCTGAGGAACTTGAGGAAAGAGGAACTGCTCATCTTGGCAGCGTAGTACTCCCCCTCTCTTTGGAGGCTTTTCAAATACATGTAATCAGCACCCGGGGGCATGACTTCGATGATCATGGTGCTTTCGTACTGGTCAGGTGGGGCCTCGAAGCTAATGGGTGGCCATCCCATTTTGGTTTCTATGGGGCTGATGTACCAATAGCCCAGGCCCAACAGAGCACCCACGATAACCCCCAGTAACAAAACGGTGATTGAGCGGCGGCTAAAAAATGGAACCATTTTGATTACCTCCTCACTTCCGATTTATTTGCCTCTGGTCGGGACTCGGTAAACTCCCGAACGCAGTCATAAACATAGCTTACTTCTTCGGCGGTTAGTTCAGGGTACATATTTGACTACCTCCTCACTTCCAATTTACTTGTCTCTGGTCGGGACTCGGTAAACTCCCGAACGCAGTCACAAACATAGCTTACTTCCTCGGCGGTTAGTTCAGGGTACATGGGAAGGGAGAGTATCTCCCCGGTCACCTTCTCAGTGATGGGCAAAAAGGCATCACTGCCGCGATAGCCTCGGCAGGCCTCCTGCAAATGGATTGGGATCGGATAATGCATTCCTGTGGCTACACCTTTGGCTTCCAAACAGGCGCGGAGCTGGTCACGGTCTGGGGTTCTGATAACATAGAGATGGTAGACATGCTTGGCCCAGGGCATCTCCTGTGGTTTGACCAATGATGAGGGCAGGCCTGCCTCATAGGCCTGAGCAAGGCTGCGCCGTCTTTCGTTCCACTCATCCAGGTGGGGGAGCTTTACCCTGAGCACAACAGCCTGGATCTCGTCAAGGCGTCCATTAACCCCCAAGAGATGATGACGATATTTGGCATCCTGGCCATGGTCTCGCAGCATCTTGGACTTCCTGGCAATATCGGGGTCGGAGGTTACGATCATTCCTGCTTCGCCATAGGCACCTAGATTCTTGGTGAAATAGAAGCTGAAACATCCGACATCCCCGAGGGAACCAGTCCGGCACCCCTGGTATTCAGCACCATGGGCCTGACAGGCATCCTCGATAACCTTCAGGTTGTAAGCTCGGGCCAGCTCCAAGATGGGGCCCATGTCGGCGGGGTGCCCGTATAGATGGACGGGGAGGATGGCCCTGGTCTTGCTGGTGATCTTGCTTTCTATTTGGGACGGGGCCATGTTATAAGTCTCGGGGTCGATGTCGACGAAGACAGGCCTAGCCCCCACCAGAGCTATGGCTTCAACGGTGGCAAAGAAGGTATTGGAAACAGTGATCACCTCATCCCCTTGCCCCACCTCACAGGCCCGCAGGCTTAGGTGCAGGGCTTCAGTCCCCGAGCCCACGCCGATTGCGAATTCGGCACCACAGTAACGGGCGAACTCGGCTTCAAACGCCTGAACGTTCTGGCCGAGGAAGAGCTGCATTCCATCCAGAGCCTCGCCTATCCCAGCCAGAACCTCTGCTCTAATGGTCTGATACTGTTTCTTAAGGTCAACGAAGGGTATAAACATCTTTTAACCTCTCTATAAGATGACTATAAGGTTTGTCCCTAAGGCCGGTGGTACAAACCAGGTTTTCTATCCTACCCCTGACCTGAGCCGGGTTACCGTAGGCCACTGCCCCAGGCGGAATGTCTTTGGTGACCACGCTTCCGGCGCCAATCAGGGCATATTCGCCTATGATTACTCGAGGAAGCACGCAAACATTGATACCGATCTGAGCCCCCCTTTTGATAACGGGACCCCTCATGCACTCCACGGCGTCAGGGCACCCGGGGTGAATATCATTGGCTAAGGTGACGCCGGGCCCTAGAAAGGCATCGTCCTCGACAGTGGTGAACTGGGTGATATAGACATTGTGATGGATTTTGACGTTATTCCCTATCTTGCAGCCGTAGTCGATGGTGGAGTTGCTCCAGATGTGGAGGTTATCTCCAATGAGGTTTTGCTCCCTGATGACCACATTGTGGCCGGTTTCCAAATCGCAGCCGATGCAGCTCCCGCCATAGATAACGGTGCCGCTGCGAATACGAGCGTTGGGGCCGATGATGAGCAGGTGATTGTTATCACGGGTTGAAGGGTAACCGAGAACCACCCCGGCATCGATCACCGCCGCTTCTCCTAGTCGTACCGCGGAGCTGTTTCCTCTTTGATCCATAAGGTCTTCCCTTTGACCTTTCATTAACGTTTCACCTCGATAAGCTGTGCTAAACTGCCCTAGGCAATAGCTATAGCCGAGGGCAGCTCCTCTCGCCCGCCTCCATTCAAAAGGGATCTATTTGCTGCTTCCAGGATATTGACAATCTTGAGCCCCGCCCGGCCGTCGCTTCTGGGCCTCTTGCCTTCAGTTATGCACTGCAGCAAGTGGCTGCACTCCAACTTCAAAGGCTCGGCATTAGCAATGAAGGGGATGGTCACATCGCCGTAGCGATAACTTGGGGGCCAGGTGCCGAAGTTATTACCATCGGTGGGAACGGCGATCCCCTTATCATAGATGCGTATTTTTTCCGCCTCTGAGGCATCGTCAAAAACCACCATCTTCTTGCTGCCGACAATGGTGATCTGGCGCACCTTACAGGGGTCAAGCCAGCTCATGTGCAAATGGGCGAGGGTCTCGCTGGGGAATCTGAGCTCTAGGTAGGCCACATCGTAAACGGCGGGGTCGATGTGGCCTGACCCCCTGGCGCTTACTGTGATGGGTTCCGCATCCAACAGGGCGAGTACGATGCAGATGTCGTGGGGGGCCAAGTCCCACATGACATTGACGTCAGTACGGAACAGGCCCAGATTGAGCCGGGCGGCATTGATATAGTAGACCTCTCCCAACTCCCCGCTCTTTACTAGTTGCCGCAGGAAGTCCACAGCGGGATGATAATCATAGGTATGTCCTGCCATCAGCACCCGGTTTCGTTTCTCGGCCAGCTCAATGAGGTCCACAGCCTCTTTGCTGCTGGCTGTTATGGGCTTTTCTACAAGGACATGCTTATTATGGAGTAGTGCCTCCCTAGCCAGACGATAGTGGGAGCTGACCGGCGTGGCTATTACAACGGCATCGACACCGCCCTTAAGAAGGTCCCCAAAGTCAGTGGTGGTCGCCACATAGGGATATTGCCTTCGGACCTGTTCAAGCCTGTCCTCCTCCAGGTCGCAGACCATGGTCAGGTTTGCCTCCGCCATCTCATGGAAATTCCTGACATACTTCGGCCCCCAGTAGCCGCAGCCGACAATACCCATATTAACCATCTCGCATCTCCTTTCCGTCTCGATAGCTGCCGTCCCTCCTGAGAATGGTGTCCACGGTTAGCAACATGATTTTGCTGTCTAGAAGTGGTGACTGCCTCTCTACATACTCGATATCGAGGCGCACCATGTCGTCAAAGGAGAGGTTAGCCCGCTCACATACCTGCCACATCCCGGTGATGCCCGGTTTGACCGAGAGCCTCTTTCTATGCCAATCTTCATACAGCTCCACAGAGAAGGGAATATCCGGTCTGGGGCCGACGAAAGACATCTCTCCCTTCAGTACGTTGAAAAACTGGGGTAGCTCATCGAGGTTAGTCTTGCGCAGCAAAGCACCCATCCGGGTCACCCGCGGATCATCGGCCACCTTATACACCGGCCTCCGTTGGCGGTCTACACCATAGGGGGCGCCTTGGGTGACAAGCCTCCTTAAATATTCCTTATACTCGCTGTCGTCGTTATTCACGTGCATGGTCCGGAATTTGTGAACGACAAATCTGCG
>JADFVG010000219.1 GCA_015222405.1 Chloroflexota bacterium | reverse complement strand
TGAGATTGCTCTAGGTTAGCTCAGATTCACTACTTGCCTGTCCCACTTGCACAATATGAGCATGTCAGGTAGATTCCCACTATAACATGGGAGCCTTTCCAACACGGGCGCAGACCAGAGCTGAAGGGCCAGCAGGGAAAACGTGCACTGGTCTCTGGGCTAGTTTCCGGCAGGAGGAGAGGCCGGGCTGCCGACTCCTCCACGTTGATCGGTGCTCACTATTCTGAGCTTGAAAGGCATGATAGGCTCGGCGTCGGATCTCTTCCTCAGCCCTCTTCTGAGCCCTGATTTTACGCGTTTGCAGCTCAGAATCAAACCCAGGTTGTAGGCTCATCTTGGTTTAAGGGCCATCCCCGACGCGCACCCTTCCCCAGATGGCAACCGCCCGCGCCAGCGAATCAACACTGGCAGAATCAGCTTTGGACTCTTCCCGCAAGCAAAGCTTCATGTAATTGTTCAATAAAAGAGCACCGACGCCTTCAATGGCAGAGCGGGTAGCTGCTAGCTGAGTGATAATGCTCTCGCAATCGCGACCATTCTCGATCATCTTGTGAAGGCCGCGCACCTGGCCCTCGATCCTTTTCAGCCGCTTCAACAGCATGTCCTCTGATACTGCTTGTTGAACCATCGTTCCCTCCACAAAGAATCGCCCTCATCCGGGGTTGCTATACCCTAGGGGGGTAGGGTATAATAATTAAGGGATAAGCCCCGACGAATCTATTTTACCACACTTATGACGCCGAGTGTCAGGTTGGAGAAGAAAACAAATGGGAGGCGATAAAGATGCCGATCTATGAGTATCAATGTAACGAATGTGGCGAGAGGTTTGAGGTACGCCAATCCATGGGTGCCGACGGTTCCGATTTGAACTGCCCGAAGTGCAGCGGCCGAGAGTTACGAAGGCTTTTCTCCTCGTTCTTCAGCGCAAACTCAAGTGCAACCGAGCTTTCGGATTCAAGCTGCCCCACCTGCAGCTCCGGCGTCTGCGGACTGCCGCCGATGTAGAAGGAGCAATCGAATTTGGGACACAATGGAAGTAATTCCTGATCAGGAGAAAGTGAAGCTGCCTGGGTAGGGCGGCCTAATTTTTGCCATACAGGAGGTGACATGGATGAATTTGAGCCGAAAATAATCGGGTTCCTCTGTAACTGGTGCTCTTATAGAGGCGCCGATATGGCGGGTACGGCACGAATCAAATATCCGGCCAATCTAAGAATAATAAGGGTGATGTGTTCTGGCAGGGTAAACGAAATGCTAATATCAAAGGCCTTTGCCACTGGTGCCGATGGAGTTCTGGTTTGCGGCTGTCACCCCGGAGATTGCCACTACCAAAAGGGTAATCTGAGTGCCAGGAGGAGGGTTGTGGGTTTGAAGCCTTTCCTTGAAGCGATAGGAATCGGCAGCGACCGACTCAGGCTGGAGTGGATCTCACCGTCTGAAGGACATAGGCTGGCCGATACAGTTAAGGATTTTACTCACGTGATAAGGCAACGAGGTCCAAGCCCACTTAACAGGAGGCGAGATGAGCATTGAATATGTGCCCACCATATGCCCCTATTGTAGTTGTGGGTGTGG
The DNA here is from genome assembly GCA_015222405.1 of Chloroflexota bacterium. Lineage (GTDB taxonomy): Bacteria > Chloroflexota > Dehalococcoidia > E44-bin15 > E44-bin15 > JADFVG01. The sequence continues at coordinate 1,447 of JADFVG010000219.1, read as the reverse complement.
TATCTACCTGGTAGTTGAAGATGGCAAGATAATTGGGCAGGAGCCATGGAAGGAGCACCCAGTAAACGAGGGGACCAACTGCCCTAAAGGTAAGAATGCCTATGAGTACATCTACGCTGAGGACAGGCTGAAGACGCCACTGATAAGAAAAGACGGCACCCTCCAGGAGGCCTCCTGGGACGAAGCACTGGACTTAATCGCCTCCAAACTAAAGGAAGCCGCCCCGGAAAACTTTGGTTTTATCGCCTCGTGCAGGAATAGCAACGAGGATGCCTATGTGATGCAGAAGTTTACCCGCGTAGTTATGGGAACCAATAACGTCGAGTACTGCGGTAGATTGTGCCATTCTCCGGCGGCGGCTGGATTAATTCCCATGATGGGCTCCGGAGCGATGCAGACCTCACAGCCTGAGATCGAGCTTGCTGATTGCATCTTCCTCGCTGGCGTTAATATCAAGGAGACCTTTCCTCTGATAACCAGAAGGGTGTTACGGGCGAAGAAGGCTAACGGTGCTAAGGTGCTCTACACTGATCCCAGAAATACAGCTACGGCAAAGTATGTGGCTGACATCCACCTGCCGTTGAAGTCGGGCACGGATGCAGCCCTGATAAACGCCATGATGAAAATTATCCTCGACGAGGGACTGGAAGACAAGGATTTCATCGCATCGCGGACAGCGGACATTGATGCGCTTCGCGATTTCCTCTCCAAAGTGGACTTGAAGCAGGCAGAGGAGATGACAGGAATTTCCCTCGACAAGATCAGAGAGGCGGCTATCACCTATGCCAAAGCGGAGCTGGGCTGCATCCTTTATGATCAGGGCATATCCCAACATTATGTCGGTACGGACAATGTTAGGGCTTATGCTGACCTGGCTCTCCTTTGCGGGCATGCTGGTAAGCCAGGCAGTGGGATAAACTCAATGAGGGGTCAGATAAATGGCGAGGGCAGCGGTGACATGGGCTGCCTTTGTGTTTTCTACCCCGGGTTCAAGCGCGTGGGTGAGGAGACAGCGAAATTCTTTGAGGATGCCTGGAAAGTGGAAAACCTGCCGACCAAGCCCGGCATCACCTATATAGATATGCTGTACAACCTCTCTCACCTTTATATCGTGGGTGCCGATCCCTTGATGGTAATACCCGATGTCAATAATCTGAGAAAGGCTTTGGAGAAGGTTAACTTTTTAGTGGTTCAGGATATATTCCTTACCGAGATATCTCAGCTTGCCCATGTAGTCTTGCCAGCAGCTACCTGGGTGGAACGGGAAGCCACTCATACCTGGATAGACAGGCGGGTACAGAAGATAAACAAGGTTATTGACCCTCCAGGAGAAGCTAAACCCGACTGGCAGATCATATGCCAGCTGGCGGAGAAGATGGGCTACAAGGATAAATTCGATTTCTCCTCCTGCGGGGAAATATTCGAGGAGATAAGGAGTTGCGTCCCC
>JADFVG010000218.1 GCA_015222405.1 Chloroflexota bacterium | reverse complement strand
GACCAAGGTAAATGCCAATATCGGCACCTCCTCCGATTATAGCGCCCTGGATACCGAGCTGGAGAAGCTCAGGGTTGCTGTGGAATATAAGGCAGATACAGTGATGGACCTGAGCACCGGAGGCGACATCGGCGCCATTCGCCGCGCTATCCTCAGCCACAGTCCCATCCCTTTGGGAACGGTGCCCATCTACCAGGCGGGCATCGAGGCTATCGAGAGGGTAGGAGCCATCGTAAAAATGACCGCCGACGATCTCTTTTCGGTAATCGAAGAGCAGGCCGAGGAGGGAGTGGAGTTTATGACGGTGCACTGCGGCGTCACCCGGTCGGCGATCGAAAGGCTGAAACGCCAGGGAAGAGTGACCGATATCGTCTCCCGCGGCGGCGCCTTCCTCTTCGGCTGGATCATTTACAACGAGCAGGAAAATCCACTATATGAGCAATACGACCGCCTGCTCGAGATAGCTCGAAGATTCGATGTCACCCTCAGCCTCGGCGACGGGTTGCGCCCGGGTAGCCTCGCCGATGCCACCGATAGGGCTCAGGTGGAGGAGCTGCTCATCCTCGGCGAACTGGTGGAGCGTGCCTGGGAGGCAGGGGTGCAGGTGATGGTGGAGGGCCCGGGGCACCTGCCCCTGGATCAGATCACCACCAATGTGCAGCTAGAGAAGAGCCTGTGCAAGGGAGCGCCCTTTTATGTGCTGGGGCCGCTGGTCACCGACATCGCCGCTGGCTATGACCATATCTGTGGCGCCATCGGCGGCGCCATTGCCGCAACGGCGGGCGCTGATTTTCTGTGCTATGTAACCCCCTCCGAGCACCTGGGGCTTCCCGACCCCGATGATGTCAAAGAAGGGGTCATCGCCTCCAGAATTGCTGCCCATGCTGCAGATATCGTCAAAGGGGTAAAAGGGGCCCAGGAATGGGACAGGAAGATGTCCCTGGCGCGCAAGAACCTGGACTGGGAGGAGCAGGTGAGGCTATCTCTCGACCCCTCGAGAGCGCAAAGGGTACACAGCCAGCATTCCACCACAGGGGTTGCCTGTAGCATGTGCGGCGATTTCTGTGCCCTACAACTGGTAGCAAGTTTCCTCGGCACCTCACCACAAAAGTGCTAATTTGTTGAAAAAGGAGAAGCCGAATGAGCATCTTCCATCCCACTTCAGAAAAGGATGTCACCAGGGCTATCGTATCGAGCTTTCTGCGCCAGTTTGAAGAATATGCTGACAGCGATGTAATCATCGTAGGCGGAGGGCCCAGCGGGCTCATGGCGGGAAGGGAGCTGGCTCATGGCGGCCTCAGGGTCCTCATCGTGGAGCGCAACAATTACCTGGGGGGCGGATTTTGGATCGGGGGCTATTTCATGAACAAGCTCACCCTGAGGGCACCGGCACAGCAGGTCCTGGATGAGCTTGGGGTTCCTTATGAAAAGGCAAATGAGGGGCTATATGTTGCCGATGCTCCCCATGCCTGCTCCAAGCTTATCGCTGCCACCTGCGATGCAGGGGCAAAATTTGCCAGCCTCACTATGCTCGAAGATGTGATACTGCGGGAGGGAAATCGAGTGGCAGGGGTGGTGGTTAACTGGAGTCCCATCATTTACCTCCCCAAGGAGGTCGCCGCCCTGGATCCCGTGCCCCTGGAATCGAAGGTGGTGATCGATGCCACCGGGCACGACGCCAGTGTAGTAAAAAAGCTGGAGCAGCGGGGCCTGATCAAGACAAAGGGCGAGGGCGGGCTCTGGATCGAGAAATCCGAAGATGCAGTGGTAGAGCATACCGGTGAGGTTCACCCCGGGCTGGTGATCGCCGGCATGGCTGTGGCCACCGTCTACGGCCTCCCCCGCATGGGCCCCACCTTTGGCTCTATGCTCCTCTCCGGGAAGCGGGCAGCAGAGGTGACAGCCCAGATTTTGGAAAAGCTGGCGCCAATTTAGGAACGAAATGAAAGCCGAAATCACCTCCATCGGCACCGAACTCCTGCTAGGGGAAATAACAGATACCAATGCCTCTTATATCGCCTTCCAATTGCCTTTACTGGGGATCGACCTCTACTGGGTGACCCAGGTGGGCGATAACTTTGAGCGGATGAAAGAATGCCTGGAGCGTGCCTGGAAGCGCTCCGATCTGACCCTGACCACCGGCGGCCTAGGACCCACCGAGGATGACCTCACCCGAGAGGCCATCGCTACCATGCTGGGCGAGGAGCCGAGGGTTGACCCCGATCTGGAGCAGCAAATTCGTGAGTTTTTCTCCCGCCGCAGCATCGAGATGCCGGAGCGCAATATCAAGCAGGCAACTCTCATCCCCTCCGCCGAGGCGATCCCAAACCCCCGAGGCACTGCCCCAGGCTGGTGGGTGGAACGGGGGGGAAAGCTGCTGATCGCCATGCCTGGCCCCCCCAGCGAGATGCAGCGCATGTGGGAGAAGGAGGTCTCCCCCAGGCTGCGGCAGAGGCTAGGACATGAGATCATCCTCTCGCGGACGCTGAAGACCTTTGGCCACTCCGAAGGGGCGGTGGATGAGATGGTGAGCCCCCTGCTCTCAGCCACCAATCCCACCCTTGCTGTCTATGCCAAGCCGGATGGCATCCACCTTCGCATCACCGCCAAGGCAAAGCGGCGGGAGGAGGCAGAGAAGATGATCGCTCAAAGGGAAGAGGAGATCCGCTCCCTCTTTGAAGAAAGCATCTGGGGCTGCGATGATGAAACCCTGGAGGCTGTGCTGGGCGCCCTTCTCAGCGAGAAAGGGCTCAGCCTCGCCACCATGGAATCCTGCACCGGGGGGCTATTGGCCAATTTGATAACCGATGTCCCTGGCAGCTCGGCGTACTTTAAAGGGGGGATGGTTGCCTATACTGATGAGGCCAAGATTTCTCACGGCGTTGACCCCGCACTCATCGTCCGTCATGGCTCCGTAAGCCCCGAGGTGGCGGAGGCGATGGCTGAGGCAGCAAGAGCCAGGCTGGGGGCTGACATCGGGGTGGGGATCACCGGAGTGGCCGACCCAGAAGAGGTGGAGGGAAAGCCCATCGGCAGTGCCCATATTGCCATAGTTGACGGTAAAAGCAAAAGGGTAATCCGTGGCAGCTACCCCCCACTGCGCCCCGAGGTCAAGCGCCGCGCCGCCTATCACGCCCTCTTCGAGCTGAGGCGCACCCTGCTTGCCAGCAAATAATGCCTTGAATAAAGGGGGAGATATGGCATCTCAGCAGTTACCCAAGGAGTTGCAGGTCCTGTATCACAGAACCCCGGATGAACTGCAAAAGGAGCTTGACACCCTGCCCCCAGAGGCAGCAAAGGGCGCCTTGGAGGCGCTAAATAGCCTGCACCACGTGATGGAAAGGGAGATATATCAGCTCGTGCTAAGGTTAATTCAAGCACTGCGCTAAAGTTCTTGCTTTTCGCACTGATAGGCTTTAAAAAATTGCTGCGCTTTTATCCGATCACAGCTCCCATTTGACCACAGCCTTAAGTTCGAAAAAAGGAAAGTACAATCTCTAGACAGGCGACGCAAGCTACTGTATAATGACCTGACGAGGTATGGAGGTATAGCTTGCCTTCAAAGAAGCGAGGAGCCAACAGAGCAAATCCTTTAGCCTCGGCATCAAAAGCTGGCGCCGAGGCTACTTCTTCAAAACAGGCCTCGATGGCAAAGCGCCTCTCCGAGGAAGAGATGATGGGTGTGGCGAAGAAATTGCGCCGCCACATCATCACTATGACAGCAAGGGCGGGCAGCGGACATCCCGGAGGCTCCCTTTCCTCGGTGGAGATTGTCACCGCCCTGTTCTTCAATGTCCTACGCCATGACCCTAAAGACCCTCGCTGGCCTGAGCGCGACCGATTCGTGTTGAGCAAAGGGCATGCGGCACCGCTTCTCTATTCGGCGCTGGCAGAAACAGGCTACTTCCCCGTCGAGGAGCTCCTTGACCTGAGAAAGCTGAACAGCCGGATGCAGGGCCATACCGACATGACCATCACTCCTGGGGTGGAGATGTCTGCCGGGGCTTTAGGGCAGGGGCTTTCCTTCGGCATCGGCATTGCCTTTGCCGCTCGCCTCGACGGGCGCGATTATCGGGTCTATGTCCTCCTCGGAGATGGAGAGTGCGATGAGGGGCAAGTGTGGGAGGCAGCGATGGCAACCGCCCACTACAATGTGGATAACCTGATCGCCATTGTCGATCGCAACCGACAGCAGATCGATGGCTGGACCTATGAGGTGATGGATACCGAGCCCATGGCCGAGAAGTGG
>JADFVG010000217.1 GCA_015222405.1 Chloroflexota bacterium | reverse complement strand
GCAATCGCCTCTCCAGTAGCAAACCATTTTTGCGAAGCAGGAAATAGCTTCCACGACTTATACTCGATATCCCAGCTCATCTGCGATGCGACCTCATATGCAGTTTGCTCACCCTTCTTGAGTATGGAGAGAACCTCATTGACTCTTGATTCATGGTGATGCTTTAACTCCTGAATTCTCTTTCTATGGTCCCTGAAAAGCTGCCTATGTCCGGGAAGGACGAGCTCAACATCAAGGTCATAGACCTTGTCTAAGCTCGCCAAGTATTCTTCTAGTGGATTCCCCTCTTTTGACCACAGCGCAATGTTGGGGGTAATGTCGACGAGAATATGATCTCCAGACACGAGGATTTTCTTATCGGGCTCATAGAGGCAGATATGTCCCGGGGAGTGTCCTGGGGTTTCAATGCATACAAATGAGTAATCTCCAATTCGTATTTCATCATCGTCCTGCAAGATGAAAAAATCTACTTGACGTTTACCCCCATATCGACGCCCTGGGTGAGTACTCAAGGCCTTGCTCAGCTCATCCTCTTGGAAGCCGTGCTGGCGACCAAGAGTAGCGCTCTCTTCCCAGTGACTTTGAAAGTCACGCACGATGGCTTCTGGCTTGTTGAAGTATACCTTCGATGAGGGCGTGGCAAGGGTCGAGACGAGACCCAAATGGTCTGCATGCCAATGAGTAATAAAGAAATCGGTGTTATTCAAATCTACGTCGAGTTCCCTCAGGGCGGTGCTCATTGCAAGCTCGCATTCCTGGCGGTTCATTCCTGTGTCAATAAGTAGAAATCTCCCTGGCGCTGCTATCAGGTAGCAGTTGACAGCCTTCAGTGGGTTTCCTGGGAGCGGAACCTCGATTCTGTATAGGCCTGGCAAGACTTCTTCAATCACTAGCTCATCCTTCTAGCGTGCAGTTTCTTCGACATCGCAACAAAGCTTCTTAGTCATTCTATCAACTCTTTCATAGATGCGCAAACAAAGAGGCCGACTTGAGCGGGACATCAGGGCAATGGCCATGAAGTAGGGCCACCGAGTTGAGGTGACCCTATTTTTTAAAAGCTGGCTGGCGTTCAATAAATATCCTATATAATCTTCCCTCTCCTTTTCGCCCATTTTTCAAATTCCCGGATCTCTTCGCGTGCCTTATTTCGATGTTTATCTGGCACCCAAGAGAGGCTCTGAGCTATCCCAGCTATTAATGCCAGGATTGCCACACTGGGCCGGCCAAGGTCGAGATCGTCCCCGAGTTCATTTAGCCGCGACAACGTCTCCATACTCATGCAATACGCCGTTTTGTTGAGCTTAGCCGCAGATATCCGCACCTCGAACTGGCTCTTAAGGAGTTCCTCTCGTTGACGCTCGTCACCTTCCAAATACGCTCTGTCCATAAGCGCTTTGAGGCTTGGGATGCCTTTCGCAATCTCTGACAGCACTGGCAACCCAACTTCAACCAGCGCTCGGGTAACCTGGGCCACCGTACCTAGTTTTGGGTGTTTCCCCTGCAGGTGGAGGATCGTAGCCCAGACCAGCTCTGGGAGGTTTCGAATGTGGATGGGAAAGAGATCGTCTGTTATGTCCGGCATATACTCATGGACATAGGTTTCGAGCGAGGGACTGTTGGGCAGAGGGGCCTCGATAGTCTCCCCTGCTTTTGGAGGGTACGGTTTCTCATCAACGCTTTCCTTCTCTGCACTTTGACCATCATTGCCGATAGAGAGCACCTTGTCCAAGACAGCAGGGGCCTCAATAGTCTCCCCTGCTTGTGGGCGGTGCAGTTTCTCATCAATGCTCTTCTTCTCTTCGCTTTGACCATTATTGCCGGTAGAGAGCACTTCGTCCAGGATATCAGGGGCTTCAATAGTTCCCCTAGCTTTTAGGCTGTTCAGTTTACCATCTCCATTCTGCCCGTTTTCGCCACTACTGCCGATGGAGAACACATTGCGCAACACTTCATAGGGGGTAGTGATGCCCTGTTGCACCTTGAGCATGCCGTCATGCCTCATGGTCATCATGCCATCTTCGATCGCCTGGGCGCGGAGTTCATCGGTGCTGCCGCCGGTCAGGATTAGCTTCCTGAACCCCTCGGTTATCGACAGAACTTCGAAGACTCCGGTTCGTCCTCGGTAGCCCGTTTGAGCGCAGTAGTTACATCCTGCGCCGTAGTGGAAGTGGGTTCGCACCTCTTTCACTTCCTGTTGATAGACAATTTTATCCTCTGCCTCGGCCTCGGTAAGCACACTACAATGAGGGCAGACACGGCGTATCATCCTCTGGGCCACGACACCGATAAGAGCTGATGAGAGCAGGAATGGTTCGATGCCAAGGTGCAGGAGGCGGAAAACGACTCCCACGGCATCGTTGGCATGAATCGAGGAAAGAACCAGGTGGCCGGTGAGAGCTGCCTGAACCGCTATTTGGGCGGTCTCGGTATCCCTTATTTCGCCTATCAGGATGACATCGGGGTCGAGGCGCATTATCGCTCGCAGGCCACTGGCAAAGGTGAGTTCCGCTTTGGGGTTGATCTCGGTGGGGCAAATATCGCTGAATTGATACTCCACCGGGTCTTCGACAGTGATAATTTTTCGCTCATCGTGATCTAGCTGGTTGAGCGAAGCGTAGAGGGTGGTTGTCTTACCCGCACCTGTAGGGCCAGCGACTACGATCATCCCTAGAGGGGACTTGAGCATTCGTTGGTATCTTTCCAGGTACTGGGGCAGGAGACCGAGCTCGGATAATGCGAACAGGGGCAAGGACTTATCCAGTATCCTGAGCACGGCCATCTCTCCATAGATGGTGTTGAAGCTCGCAGTGCGGATATCTACCTGCTTGTCTTCGACCTCGCAGGAGAACTGGCCATCCTGAGGCCGCCTGCGGTCGGCGATGTCCATCTGAGCCAGCACCTTGATTCGAGAAATGAGCGAAAGGTGGAAATCCAGTGGCAGGGAGGCGACGTCATGCAGGACACCATCGATGCGATAGCGAATACGCAGCCTGTCCTTTTGCGGTTCGATGTGAATGTCTGAGGCGCGATCCTTCACTGCCTGGTGCACCAGGAGATCAACAGTGCGAACGATAGGGGCCTCAGCGACCGCCTTGAGAAGGACTTCGGTCTTGACCTCCCCATCGAAGGTTTTGGGTGTGAGGCGCCGCAGCTCCTTTTCGATCTCGCCGCTCAGACTGCTAATCTTGTAGTTGAGTTCGATGGCTTGATCCACCTCATCGGGGATGGCCATGGTGTGCACGATCTTCATCCCCGTGTGGTTAGCAACTTCGGTTATGGCCTGAGTATCTTGCGGATTCGCCATGACCACGAACAAGGCATCGTCAATAACATCCAGAGGCACGATCCTATGTTTGCGAGCCAATTCTGCAGGGACGAGTCCCAAAGCTCGGGGCTGGATCTTGTGCCGTTTCAAGTCGATGAGAGGTATATTTAGCTGCAGGCTTAACATGCTGGCGAGGTTCTCAGTGGTGGCCGTGCCCCGCTCACTCGAAGCCTGGGCCTTTTCCTTGCCCGGTCTATCCTGCAGCTTGGGGGCAGCCTCCAGTTTGTCGGCGGTGGTCAACCCAGCCGCAACTGCCACCTCGATAGGGTCCTTACTTTGCGGTGTATTTTGGGGGCTTGTCAAACCTCTTCCCCTTTCCGCTCCTCGTGTGGCCAGAATTTGAGGTATTCCGAGACATCCTCGCCTTCTTCCATTGGCACAGCGCCCTTGTG
>JADFVG010000216.1 GCA_015222405.1 Chloroflexota bacterium | reverse complement strand
TCTTCCAACTTTGGCATCTCATCCTCAGGGTAAATGAAACTAATCTCTTTTCCTATTAACTCTTCTTTTGAATAGCCAAACATCCTAGCAAATGCTTCATTCACATAGGTAATCATGCCCTCGGGATTGCCCATGGCTATGCCATCAACTGAATTATCAATAGCTGCTGAAAGCAACCTCCATCTCTCCTCGGCCTGCTTGCGCTCGGTGATGTCCCTAAGGAGCATGGAGTACGCACGTTCGCCCTCATAGGTGATCTCCTTGAATCTGACCTCGAGGGGCACGCTGCTCCCATTTTCTCGCTGAAGCGTAAATTCCTCTATTTCTGGTGGCGGCTCTGCACGCCTAGTCCTTTCATAGATTTGTCTCGCCTTCTCACGGCTATCAGGGGTCAAATGCTGCAGGAAGGACCCACCAATTATCTCCGCCAGAGGTGTTCCCAGGAATTCGGCAACTCTCTTATTGGCAAAGAGCACCTGGTTTCCTCGAACCACCATATAGCCATCATTGATGTCCTCCACCAGCCGCTGGTATTTGGCCTCTGATGCCTTCAGTTCCTCTGCCCTTGCCCTGGTCTGCTCAAAGAGCTCGGCGTTCTCAATGGCCACCGCTATCTGATTGCCCATGGCATCGAGCAAGTCCAGCTCATCAGGGCTAAACCGCCGTTTGGAGAGGCTGCCAAGAACCATCACCCCACGCAGCATCTCCTTGGACCACAGGGAGGTGCCAACAAAGGATTGTACCCCTCCCCTCTCTATTATCCCCCTCACCTCGGCCAGGGTGGTTTGGTCAACCATCCTCTCCAATCCAAAAGCGGGCTCCCTTTGCTCTTGCCAGCGCTCAATGTCCGCTTCCACCACCTTCATTCTTCCCATTGCGCCAACAAATTCCTCGGACACCCCTGTATGGGCCTTAAGCACTATCTGACTCGCCTCGGCATCTATTAAATAGATGACGCCCTTGTCCAAATCCATAACCTCAAGCACTTTGGCTAGGGCAATGTCTAGAAGCTTCTGAAGGTCGAGGGTTTGGCTCACCGCCTGGGCTACAGCGACAAAGGCCCGCTGTAAGCGGTCCTGCCTTAATAGCCTGGTGTGCCGGGTGCGCTTTTTCCCCGTGTTCATTCCGCCACCCTTTCCACAACCCCAGGCTCCACTTTAACCTACAAGATTATGTCATCTTTGTCAATTCATCTCTGGTACTAATGTACCCTTTTTCAACTAGCCATTAGTACCACCCGCCATTTTCCGTCCCAATGAAGCAACTACGCCGACGAGCTGCGCCATCAGCCGCTGGAAGTTGTCAAAGGTGAGCGACTGGGCACCATCCTTGAGGGCGTGGTCCGGGCTGGGATGAACCTCGATCATCAACCCATCAGCCCCAGCAGCCACTGCCGCCAGGGCAAGGGGGGCAACGAGGTACCACTTCCCCGTGCTATGACTGGGATCGGCGATAATGGGCAGATGACTCACCTTCTCGATAATGGGGATGGCACTGACATCCATGGTATTGCGGGTATAGGTTTCAAAGGTCCTTATCCCTCGCTCGCAGAGCATTAGCTGGCGATTACCCTGGGAGAGAATGTATTCAGCGGAAAGCAGCCACTCCTGAATGGTGGCAGACATGCCCCGTTTGAGCATAACCGGCTTGTTCGCTTTACCTACCTCATCAAGGAGGACGAAGTTCTGCATGTTGCGCGCCCCAACCTGAAGGATATCGGCATAGCGCAACACCAGGTCCACCTCTTTGGGGCCGAGCACCTCGGTGATGATGGGCAGCCCCGTCTCCTCCCGTGCCTGAGCCAGGATCTTGAGCCCCTCTTCACCCAGACCGCGGAAACCGTATGGGGAGGTGCTGGGCTTGAAAGCGCCGCCGCGCAGGATATTTGCCCCCGCTGCTTTCACCGCGCGCGCCGTCTCCAGAACCTGCTCCTCGCTCTCCACAGCGCAAGGACCAGCTATCACCACCAGCTCTTCGCCACCTATGGCAAGGTCTCCAACCTTTATCACGGTATCTTGAGGCTGAAACTCCCTGCTGGAGAGTTTATAGGGCTTGGTGATGGGGATTACCTCCGCGACACCGGGGAGAAGCTCCAACATATCGCGGAGCTCGGGATAGGCTTGCCCCACCACCCCGATGACGGTTCGCTCCATCCCTTTAGAGAGATGGCCGGTGAGCCCCTCCTCAGCTAGACGCTTGAGGATGTCATCGATCTCCTTCTGCCCGGAATCAACCTTCATCACAACGATCATCGCTTGCACCTCCGAAGTGTGGCTGCATCACATTTCTCCTTTCTCTTCTGTTTTGGGGGCTCTCAAGCCCTGGGCCCCTTTGAGGTATACGTGTACCAACTCATGAGCGTGCTTCTCGGTGTTAAACAAGAGCAAAATACGAAGACACATGGACAAGCTATCGGGGACGTTCATCTCATGCTCACAGAGAAAGGCCGTCTGAGAAAAGCCCAGCTCCCTGGCCGCCACCGCCGGGAACTCGGCATTGAGATCCGGGGTAGTGGTAAAAATGATGCACGCTATGTCATCCTCCTCAACCCCGTTGGCAATGACCATCTCCTGAAGCAACTCCTTTGTTGCCGCCAGGATATGCTCTCTGGTATTGCCCTCTACAGTAGTTGCCCCTCGAACGCCTCGGCACTTCATTTGCGTATCATATCATAAATAGGAGCGCAATGGAATTGTAGGCAAAATGGGTGAAAATACAGGGCCATAGGGAGCCTGTCCTAGCATAAAGCCAGGCCAAAAGTAGCCCCAAAAGGAAAATGGGCACTAAAGCCGCCATCTGGAGATGGGCTAGGGCAAAAAGCAGAGCACTCAAAACGGCGCCCCAGCTATAACCAAAGCGTTTCCCGAGGCCGGTAAAGAGGAAACCGCGGAAAAAGGTCTCCTCGACGAAGGGGGCTACGATCAGGGAGACAAGGGCCAATAAGGCCAGGCTTGCTCCACCTGGATCGTAGTCGAAAGGGAGAGGGCTGGGTTCAAGGCTTTCCGCCCCCAAAAGGCTGACCACGACCGCATATAGAAAGTTGACCAGCACACAGGCACCCAGCACCACAAGTGCCAAGCGCAAAGCACCCCTCAGCTTGAAGTGGCGAAAGCCCAAAGGCCTCCAACCACAGCGGTACTTTGCCACACTGAAGCGCCACACCGTAAACAGAATCGCCCCCTCCAAAACAAGGGTTCCCACAAGGCTTACTACCACCAAGTACTTGGTAAAGTCATCAGAAGCGATATAGTCCCGTATCCCATCGGCGCCGAGCTCTAAAAAGGCCTCAGAGCCAAGAAGGGAAAAGGCGATTATCACCGTGGCAATGGTGGTCAGGATCATAATACCAATAAGGAAAGCAATAACCACCGCCACTCCCTTGGCGTTATCGCTCATCGTCCAGGGGACAGGTCTCAATTCAGGCTCCCGTGACATCTTTCCCTCTTATCAGGTCTCCATTTCAGAACATTGGTCTAAGGGCGAAAAAGGCAGGGGCTCGGTGGTAGTAACCCCCTCCTCAGCCAATCTCAAGATCTCATCCCGTGACAGGCCCAAAAGCTGGCCAAAGACATATTCATTATGCTCACCAAAGCAGGGGGCAGGGAGGCGAAGCCTCCCCGGGGTGCGGCTCATTTTCCATGATATTCCAGGATAGAGGTGGCTCCCGGCCTCGGGGTGGGAAAGCGGCTCGAAAAAGCCCCTCTCCCTGAGATGGGGATCCTCTACCAGCTCAGCCACATTCAATACCGCTCCAGCCTTAACCCCAGCCTGCTGCAACAGGCTCGCCAACTGCCGGTGGTCATGATTGGAGGTCCACCGCTCAATGAATCTGTCAATCTCATCCTGATTCTGCCACCTACTTCGGGCATGGGAAAACCTCTCATCCCTGGTCCAAGGCGGGTCCCCCATGACGCGACAGAGGGAGCGCCACTCCTCATCGGAGGCGACGGCGATCACCACCCAGCTATCCTCCCCCCGACAACGATAGCAGCCATGGGGCGCCATAAAAGGGTGACGGTTTCCCGTAGGTTTCGCCGCCCTCCGGTTCATAGTGTAATCCATGATGAACTCGCCAAGGAGGGAGGTGAGCGCCTCTCGCATGGAGAGATCGATATACTGCCCCTTGCCCGTCTGCTGGCGATAGCGAAGGGCAGCCAGAATGGCGAAGGCAGC
>JADFVG010000215.1 GCA_015222405.1 Chloroflexota bacterium | reverse complement strand
GCGAGCAGCGCCGCAATACCTTGAGGAATCGATTCTGTAGCCACCACCTCAACCTTTTTCGCGCTTAGCTCCCGCGCCTGCTCTGCGGCAAGCACGACGTTGGGGTTGTTGGGTAAAAGGATAACCTTCTCCGCGGGCACATTCTCCACCGCCCGCAAAAGCTCCTCAGTGCTGGGGTTCATAGTCTGTCCGCCGGGGACAATGTTACTGACTCCCAGGCTCCTGAAAACCTGACCAAGCCCTCCCCCTGAAACCACTGCCACAGTGGCGATGGGGATCAGAGAGGGCTGCATTGCCAAGAAGTCCTCATGCTGATCATCCATATTCTGCACCTTCACCTGACGCAGTGTGCCCAGGGAGGTAGCGTAACTAATGACATTTCCCGGGTCCAGTGTGTGAACATGAATCCTGGCAGCATTCCCATCCCCAACCACAAGCACAGATTCCCCTATTGCCTCCAGCCTCTCCCTAATATGCTCCAGGCTGAGGTTGTTTCCTTCTATGATGCACTCGGTGCAGTAGCCATAGGGGTCCTCAGCCGCGGGAACTCTAACTTGGGGCACCGATATTGGCTCCGGTGCTTTATACCCCTCAAATCCCTCATCCACCTCACCCCTCAAAAAGCGTAACGCCCCTTCAAAGATGACGTAAAGCCCCAACCCTCCAGCATCCACTACCCCCGCCTCGCGCAACACCGAAAGCAAAGATGGGGTTCTGGCTACCGAGTCCCTGGCGGCATTGACGAAGACCTCGATAGTGGCAAGCAAGTCACCGTTGGCTGTAGAAAACTCATGGGCAGCAGTAGAGGCTTCCCTGATCACAGTGAGGATGGTTCCCTCCACGGGTCGGCTCAGCGCCTTGTAGGCCAGGGATGACCCCTCCACCAGTCCCGCCACCAGATCGCTGGCTTCAAGAGCATCCTTATCGTCCAGCATTACCGCCAGGCCGCGCAATATCTGGGAAAGGATCACCCCACTATTTCCCCGAGCCCCCATAAGGGAGCCGTGGGCCATAGCATGGGCAACAGCAGAGGCGCTCTCCTCAGGCGAGCGGTAGGCCTCTGCCATTGCTGAGCGCATAGTGAGCAGCATGTTAGTGCCGGTATCGCCATCAGGAATGGGGAACACATTTAGCGCATTTACTTCGGCTGCGCTTCTCTCCAACCAGGTGGTGGCGGCACCAAACATCCCGATCAGATCTCGCCCGCTATATGAATTTACCGCTCGCATCTGGATTCCAAGCTTGCCACAAGAGGCTTATTATGTTATCCTCATTTGGTGAATTCTACAGCAAAATTGCAATTAGGTCAAAGGGGACTAGGGTATGTCGGGGAAATGCGATATATGCGGTAAGACGCCACAGTTCGGTCACAATGTAAGCCACTCCAAGCGCCGAACCAATCGGCAGTGGCGGGTCAATACCCACAAGAAAACATTGCTCATCGATGGGAAGAAGGTGCAGGTCAATATCTGTACCCGATGCCTGCGCACTATGGAGAAGCAAGCCGTTTAGCCCTCGATTTCAAAGCCGATAAGGCTGGCCCTCAGCCTATCCATCGCTTGAGCCACACTCTCACTGCGATTGAAGATCGCCGAACCAGCCACCAGCACCCGTGCCCCCGCGGCAACAGCTTTCGGCGCTGTCTCCGCTGAGATACCACCATCCACCTCAAGCTCAGCACCAAGCCCCTTTTCATCCAGTATTCGCCGCAACCTAGCGATCTTCTCCAGCACCTCCTCGATGAAAGCCTGTCCGGCAAATCCAGGGTTCACCGTCATCAGCAGCACTAAATCAAGATCAGGAAGCACCTCGTCGATCACGCTCAGGGGAGTTGCCGGATTTAGAGACGCCCCTGCCCTGACCTTTTGCTCCTTTATCGCCTGTATCACCCGATGGAGATGGGGGCAAGCCTCGGCATGGACGGTGATGATATCCGCCCCCGCCTGAGCAAACTGCTCGATCTGGCCCTCGGGCCTCTCGATCATGAGGTGGACATCGAGGGGCAGAGTGGTGACCATGCGTATGGACTTTACCACCGGGGCGCCAATGGTGATAACGGGGACGAAATGCCCGTCCATGACATCGACATGGATATAGTGGGCACCTGCCTTGGTCGCCTCGGCAATCTGCTCCCCGAGGCGGGCGAAGTCAGCGGAAAGGATGGAGGGAGCTATCTTGATCTTGTTGCTACGCATCTTCGCCTTGGACAATTTTTCTTGCCCTCTTAAGTGCTTGCTCTACCTGCCGGGGCGCGGTGCCGCCGCGGGCAGTGCGCGCCTCGAGGGAGGACTCCACAGTGACGGAATAGACATCTTGGGCAAAGAGGGGCGAGAATCTTTGATATTCATCGAGGCTCAGGTCCTTGAAGCCCTTCCCCTTCTCCATTGCATATTGCACCAGTTTGCCCACTATCTCATGAGCCTGGCGGAAGGGGACCCCCTTTCTCACCAGATAGTCGGCGAGGTCGGTGGCCAGGATGTAACCTCCCTCGGCAGCCTCTTTCGTTCTATCACCTCTAATCTGCATTGTAGCGATCATCCCGGTAAGCACTTCCAGAGTCGAGATGAGGGTGTTTACAGTATCGAAAAAGCCCTCCTTATCCTCCTGCAAATCGCGGTTATAGGTCAGGGGCAACGCCTTCATCGTGGTCAAGATGGCGAGGAGGTTGCCATAGACCCTCCCCGTCTTGCCCCGGGCAAGCTCGGCGACATCGGGGTTGCGCTTCTGGGGCATGATGCTTGAGCCAGTGGTGTAGGCGGCGGCAAGCCTCACAAACCCGAACTCCACCGATGACCAGAGGATGATCTCCTCAGCGAGGCGCGAGATATGCATCATCGCCAGGCTTGCCGCCGCCTGGTACTCGATGATGAAATCGCGGTCGGAGACAGCATCCATGCTGTTCTCGCTCACCCGAGCAAAGCCCAGCTCCTGAGCCAGGAACTCGCGGTCGATGGCATAGGGGACGCCGGCTAATGCCCCGCTGCCCAGGGGCATGACATCGGCTCGCTTCAGGCAATCGCGGAAACGGCCGACATCGCGCTGGAGCATCTCGAAGTAGGCCAGGATATGGTGGGCAAAGAGCACCGGCTGCGCCCGCTGCAAGTGGGTATAGCCGGGCATGACTACGTCCTTGTTCGCCTCTGCCAGGTCAAGAAGAGCCTTTTGCAATCCAACAAGCTTCTCTATGGTGTGCGAAATGGCCTCTTTGGCAAACAGGCGCATGTCGAGGGCGATCTGGTCATTTCTGGAGCGGGCGGTATGCAGCTTCTGCCCCGCTTCCCCTATCTTCTCGATGAGTCGCGCCTCGATATTCATGTGGATATCTTCTAACTCGGCGCTAAGTTCGAAAACGCCCTGCTCTATCTCCTCGCGGATGGAGGCGAGCCCCATCATGATAAGCTCCGCCTCCTTATCGCTGATGATGCCCTGCTTTGCCAGCATTTTGGCGTGGGCGATGGAGCCGACGATATCCTGCTTATACAGGCGCCGGTCAAAGGGGATGGAGGCGGTGTATTCCTCCACCGACTTTTCGCCCTCTTTTTCGAACTGATTGCGCAATGGGTTCATTTTCACTTCCCCTGAACTCTTACTCTGCTGCCGCTACAACCTGGTGTCCGTTTCCATCCCTTCCATCTCATGCCACAATGCCAATTCTTCCGCACTTAACTCATCAAGCTCCTTCACCAACATCCTCATTCGCTCTCTAATATCTCGAGCCTCCAGATCCGCATCCAGCCTCAATATCAACTCAGCCTGTTTCAATTTCTCTTTCTCTTTGGCATACCTCTCATCAGTCCATATCTCCTTTGTCAAACGGGCCTTGATAACTTCCATTCGATATTCCAAATCCGATACCTCAAGCTCAAGCTCTGACATTCTCCTCCTGATCTGCTTTCCCTCCATATCCCATGACCTCCTTATATTACGGTGCAGCCTCCCCCTCCATCTGCTCCACCCCCTGAACCTGGGCCTGGGTCTTCACCGGCAGACCCCAGATGTGGATGAAGCCCAGCGAGGCGCTCTGGTCGAAGACGTCGCCCTTATCATAGGTGGCCAGGCTATAGCTGTAGAGGGACTTGGGCGACTTTCGCCCCACTACTGTGGCATTCCCCTTATGGAGCTTCACCCGCACCATACCGGTGACGTGGCGCTGCGAGCTCTGCACGTAGGCAGCAATGTCCTGATGCAGGGCGGTGAACCACAGCCCATTATAGATGAGGTCGGCATATTCCAGAGCCACCTTCTCCTTGAATCTCAACTGGTCCTTGGAGAGGGTCATCGCCTCCAGGGCCTTATGCGCCATAAGCAGCACTGTCGCTGCCGGCGCCTCATAGACCTCCCTCGACTTTATGCCCACCAGCCTGTTTTCCACGTGATCGATACGACCCACGCCGTGCTCCCCGGCAATCTGGTGCAGCTCCTGAATCAGGGAGACGCCATCCATCTCCTTGCCATTGAGGCTGACAGGTATCCCCCTCTCGAAGCCAATCTCCACATAAGCGGGCTCATCTGGGGCATTTGCTGGCGCCTTGGTCCAGGCAAAGACCTCCTCCGGAGGCTCGGCCCAGGGGTCCTCCAGAACGCCACACTCGATGCTCCTGCCCCACAGGTTGGCATCAATGGAATAGGGGCTAGCTACGGTGACGGGGACAGGGATGCCGTGCTTCTGGGCATAGGCGATCTCCTCCTCGCGGGTCAGGCCCCATTCCCGAGCCGGGGCGATGACCTTGAGATGAGGGGCAAGGGCAGCAACGCTGACATCGAACCTCACCTGGTCATTCCCCTTCCCGGTGCAGCCATGAGCCACCGCTGAAGCCCCCTCCTCGGTGGCGGCATCCACCAGCAATTTGGCGATCAGGGGGCGAGCCAGCGCCGTGGCTAGTGGGTATTGCCCCTCATAGAGGGCGTCGGCCTGGAGGGCGGGGAAAACGAAGTATTTGACAAAAAGCCCCCTGGCATCATGCACCAGAGCCTTCACCGCCCCCGCATTTAGCGCCTTCTGCTGGATGACATCCATGTCCCTTTCGCCCCCAATCTCAACGGTGAGGGTGATGACATCCATGTGATAGTTCTCCTCGATCCACTTGATAGCTACCGAGGTATCAAGACCTCCACTATAAGCGAGTACAACCTTCTCTGCCACCTCTCAAAACCTCCATTATTGACTTCCAAAATTTGTATCCAAAAAGGATGTAATCTCCGAGCGCACCCTTGGCTGATCCCACAGGTATTCATGACCGGGAGCCTTTATGAAACGACTGCTTATCATCGCCGCGCCCCCGGGAGGCTTTTCCGTGGAGGGAAAGCGCCAGGCATTCTCCCGAATTATAGACCAAAAAATGCTCCCGGTAGTCAAAACGTCGACCGTTTCCCCATTATCGTTTATCACCAGGCTCTTCTGAGAATCCGAAGCACGATGCCAAAAGGGTTGCGATACCTGAACACTATACACCCTGGGGTTATCCTCCAAATGTTTCATCGCTTCGTTTACAAATATCGCCCCATTGCACAAGCCGACCAGGATCACCTTGCAATCGCTATTGGACTCCGTCAGCAAATCAACTTCACCGGCCAGTTCCTTCGCCCTTGAGGGGTAGCCGATTAGCGCGCCCATGATTTCCCTTGCCAGTCCCCGTAAATTATCCTCGCTCCTGATATAGTTAACCACTGCCGAGCTATAGCCCATATCCGTCAATTCCGATTCTATTCCATCAAAAATGCCCACCCAGTCGGGGTCATCCTGGAAAGGCTTCCTGCCCCAACCGCCTGAGTTCCAGATAAGGACAATGTCCTTGTCTTCAGCCTC
>JADFVG010000214.1 GCA_015222405.1 Chloroflexota bacterium | reverse complement strand
GCTCAAAGGGCTTCGTGTTCTTGCTATAGCCCAGGGCCCTCATCATGCCCCGGAAGAGCG
Source organism: Chloroflexota bacterium (assembly GCA_015222405.1). Lineage (GTDB taxonomy): Bacteria > Chloroflexota > Dehalococcoidia > E44-bin15 > E44-bin15 > JADFVG01. The sequence goes on along the minus strand of JADFVG010000214.1, from coordinate 2,463 downwards.
CCTGCCCTGCCTGCTCCTTCTGAGCGAAGCGAAGAATCTCGGTTCGGAAATGCTTCGCCTTCTGTTTGAACCTTGCATCGCCGGCAGCGCTAAGCAGCCTTTCCAAACTTCCCTTATCCATGCGGTTCAGTATCCGGAAGCAAGGCAGCTGGTTAGGCAGCAAGTAAGCCTGGTGCCGCAACGCCTGCGCCAGACACAGCACGGGAACCGATTCACCGCTCTGCAGCACGGTGGTTGAGTGACAATCGTGCCACATCGCAACATGAAGGATGACACTGTTGTATCCGGCATCACAATGATGCTCGTGGCGATACCAATCGCTGGATTTGGTGTGAACCTCGACATCCCCTTGCATCAGACGAGATTCATTTACAATAACCGCATCCCGAAAATCTGGGCCGTTATCACCATTGGGCCTCCCAGGATAGATCACCCCGATTGGCTCACCTTCAGTAGTGGTCAGCTCCTTTCCCACCACCTGTTGCCACATTAGAGCCACCTGCTTTTCCGGAAGCCTTATCCGATTACGTGTAATCATGGCACAAAAGAACGTTTGCCGTTCTGTATCAATGGCTCACCATGCCATTGTTCAGCTGTCCCTGTAAGGGGCTTACAGGGAGTTTGCCATATTCCGACACTCTGACTTGCTTGAGAAACTCCTTGTTACGCCGAGGGGAAAGGCAGCAGTCGACCTTAGTCTGATTCATTGCGCTTATCGCCGGCTCTGTAAACAAAGCTGCTACGCTCGGCTATTATGCTGAGCACGGTAGCCGATGCACCGCGAGGTCGATACATCCCGGTTTCCCATTCACTGATCGTTTGCTGCCGCGTGCCCAGTTCCTCGGCCAGCTTCGTCTGAGTTAAGCTCAGATGTCGCCTGAGCGACCTGATCTCTTCCTTACTCCATTGCCTCTTTCTTCTTTCTCTTCGCTCCATCACTGGGAAATCATACACGTTTTAGTGTAGAAGTTCAAGGAAAATTCGCTGGATTCTGGGAAAAACCTGTTGCATTTCTGGTTTTTCTTGGTATAATGGAAAATTGGCAATCTCGGTGATAGAGTGCTAAAATAGTCGCAGGAAAGGAGGGAGCATGTCCAAAAAAGAAGGGAGCATGTCCAAAATCGAACCTTTGGGAGACAGAGTGGTGATAAAACCAACCGCCAAGGAAGAGGTAAGCCGAGGAGGAATAGTGCTACCGGATACAGCGAAAGAGAAACCTCAGGAGGGGAAAATCATCGCTGTTGGCCCAGGCAAGGTCACTGAAGAGGGCACCCGTATAGCCATGGAAGTGAAAAAGGGCGATAAGGTTATCTATTCCAAATACGCTGGGACCGAGTTCAAGCTAGATGACGAAGAACTTGTGATCATGCGTGAAGGTGACATTCTGGCCAAGAGAATCTAACAAAAGGAGGTAAGTGAATGGCAAAGCAGATTATTTTCGGCGAGGAAGCAAGAAAAGCATTAAAGAATGGCGTAGACACCCTGACCGATGCTATAAGGGTGACCCTGGGACCGCGCGGACGGCCCGTGGCACTGGATAAGAAATGGGGGGCTCCTTCGGTTCTCAACGACGGCGTTTCGATAGCCAAGGAGATAGATTTACCCGACCCCTTCGAGAATATGGGAGTGCAGCTGGTGAAGCAGGCAGCCACTAAGACCAACGACCAATGTGGCGATGGCACCAGTACAGCCACTATTGTGGCACAGGCCATCATCAGTGAGGGCTTCAAGAACATCGCCGCCGGAGCCGATTCCATGGCTCTCAAGCGGGGGATTGACAAAGGGGTAGAAGCGCTGGTTGATGAGCTCAAGAAGATGGCTATACCGGTGGCCGGTAAAGAGCAGGTAGCTCAGGTAGCGGCCATATCAGCCATTGATTCGGAAATCGGCAAGTTGATTGCCGATGTCATGGAGAAGGTGGGCAAAGATGGTGTCATCACCGTCGAAGAAGGGAAGGGGCTGCACTTCGAGACTGAGTTTGTCGAGGGGATGAAGTTTGACCGTGGCTATATCAGTCCTTACTTCATCACCAACGCCGAACAGATGAGGGCCGAACTGGACGACCCCCACATCCTCATTACCGATAAGAAGATCTCGGCCATAAGTGAGATATTGCCCGCTCTGGAGAAGATCGTCCAGACGTCCAAGAACCTGGTCATTATTGCTGAAGATGTGGAAGGCGAATCGCTGGCCACACTGGTGGTCAACAAGCTAAGGGGCACTCTATCTCCGCTGGCGCTCCAAGCACCTGGCTTCGGCGACCGGAGAAAGGCCATGCTTCAGGACATAGCCGTTCTTACTGGAGGCACCGTTATCTCAGAAGAAATCGGCAGAAAACTCGACTCAGTGACCCTGCAAGATCTGGGGCGAGCGAGAAAGGTGATTGCTGACAAAGACAATACCACCATCGTCGAGGGCAAGGGCGAGGCGAAGGATATCGAGGGTCGAATCAAACAGATCAGG
>JADFVG010000213.1 GCA_015222405.1 Chloroflexota bacterium | reverse complement strand
TGTCGCCTTTCTCCCGATGCCATGTCGATGACGTAAAGGGCGGTGCCTCCAGTGCCAGCGTATACCCGTGCTCCACCCAGGGTTATGTGGTGCTCCGGCTGGCGACCGTAAAGGGTAACCTCCGAGGGTGCCCCGGCCACAAGCTCCATGACTGTCTCCTGGGGCAGTCTCACTACGTGGTCGTCGACCTCAGCACCGGCATCCCGGAAGAAGGCAAGCGCCTTCTCCGAATTGACCTGGAAGCCCACCTCCTCAAAGACCCTCATCGAGGCGTCGTGGATTTGGGCTATATCCTGCTGGGACAGCGGCTTGTAGCTACCTCCCTGAAGGCCCTTCCTCACTGCCCCCTATCTCCTGCTGGGACAATTCGCCCTGTTACAAAAGCGGCAGGGCGAAGACTTGGCCCAACCATTATCAAATCTGCCTATGCCTATAAGTCCCGAGACTGACTTGCGAGGCACCATGAGGCATTCCTCGGTGAGACTCACACCCACAGGAGCTGAATTCATGGCCTCAAAAATAACCCTTTGCTGGGTTATGTCCCAGTCGCAATAGCCAGGACTGTATCGCAGCGTTATTTCAGCGTCATCCGCGGCGGCCAGCTCGCTGACCCTTTCCTGTAAATAGTCAGTCGTCTTTTCCGCCGTCTCTGACCCCACGGCATCAAGCACCGTAGCTCTCAATATCTGCCCCTCAGCCATCAGTTGAGCCACTCTGTTCTCAGGGCCTCGTCCTATGGTGGCCAAGAAGATGGCTACCTGATGGCAGTGGCTGAGCACCTGCCCCAAGACCTCGCTGGTTATCGTCAGGCCACCCTCTAGGATAACCCGAGATTGGTGAACCTGCTCTATATCAATGAGCTGGTAGAAGCACGATGGCTGAATGAGTTCGTAGGCATTATCCATCTCCTCATCTATCAGCGAGGAGATGGATGGCCTGGGGGCTCGATCCTTCCGGTAACCCAGATAACGGCATACCTCATTCTTGTCTATCTCTATGTCAACATTCCTCAACGTTTTCACCATGGTATCATCACTCCTCTCGCATTAGCATTGCTAGCGATAACCATCCTGCTAAGTGCGGAAGTCCCCTTTAGCCGGATCCCACCTTGCCACCAGGCGGGCTACGGCCGGCTGGGGAAAGCTGTCCTTGAAAGTTCGATAGTAATACAACTCCTCTGCTGAATTGAGCCTTAATCCATCCTCCGTCTGCTGATGGGCTAAGAAGTCCGAGCTTGAGACCTGCTTTTCGGCCAGAGAGTCCATGATAGCGGATGACCCCGCCCCTGCACCAAAGGGAATTTTGACTCGCCACACAATGTGCTCGGGAAGGCGCCCGGAAAAAGCCCGGCGCAGGATCCACTTCTCAACCTGCTCCGGGCCATAGACCTTCCACTTAGCTGGTATCTTGAGGCAGAAATCGGTCACCGCCCGATCAAGGAAGGGGGTGCGAAACTCCAGGGAATGCGCGGCCATCATCCGGTCCAGCCGTTGCAGCCCGGTGTTATAGGCCACGGCTATCAGCTGGTCCATCATCCTCTGTAGTTCTGCCTCGTCCTTGGCCGTCTTGAGTTCGTGGTAGCCGCCGAGGAATTCGTCGGAACCCTCCCCGGTGAGCACGCAGCCGGTATGCCCCGCGGCCAACCGCGAGGCGAAGTAGTTGGCCACCGCCCCTCTCACACAGTCCTCCTCAAAGGACTCCAGGTAATAGATGACCTGGGGTAGCGCCTCAATTATTTCCCCTTCGGTATAGGTGTATTCGTGGTGCTCGGTTCCCAGATAGCGCGCTACCTCACGGGCGCACTCACGGTCCTCTCCATCACCCAGGCCCACAGTGAAGGTTTTGAGGTCAGGGCGGCATTCTTTGGCTAGGCAGGCGATGATGCTGCTGTCCAGCCCACCACTCAACAGCACCCCCTCAGGCACGCCATCGGCCATACGCTTCTCAACCGCCCGCTCGAGCAGCTCGGCCAGAATCCGGGCCGCCTCCTCGGGGGTCTCGAAATCGAAGGGCTCTTCGATCCCAGGGGTATATCTTTGGAAACCAAGCGTGGGGGTATATATATGCTGCGGGGGAAATTCCTTGATATCGTCGGCCACAGGGCAAAGGGCCTTGGCCTCGGAGGCAAAGTAGAATTCACCGTTCCGCTGGCCGTAATATAGGGGCTTCAGGCCCGCCGCATCCCGAGCCAGGATCAGCTCGTTGCCATCGGTTATGGCGCAGGCGAAATCGCCATCCAGCGCCTCGGCAAACCGAAGGCCATTTCTCTGATACAGAGAGAGCACCAACTCGGCATTAGCCAACCTTCCGCCTTCTGTGTCGTAAACATGACCATCAAGAACAGCGACACTAGCCCCTTCGCAAGCATAGGCCCTGGGCTTTGGCATCATCTCGGAGGGGAGCAAGCAGCAGCCTAACCTCACATCCTGCTCAGGGCCGAGCCAGTTTTCATGAGCCCCCCTATGCTTCAGCATCTGAAGCATGCCTTCCAAATCAGCCCCGCTTGACCTTATCCCTGCAATTCCTGCCATTGGTCAAACCTCACTGCTAGATACAATCAAACGTTCACCACCTTAAAGCGAGCAGGATAGCGCTAGACTAAAGCTAACTTCAATCAGCGCCAGATCAAGAAGGTGCCTTCGCCTCAAGCACCGAATCCGCCATCTTCCCACACACGCTCTAAGAAGCCATTCTCATTGGCCTCGCTGAGCTGCCTTACCGTGAGCGGTCGCTCGAGAGCCATAATTGACTGTGGCTACTAAGGAGGGAATTTCGTGGGGGCGCTTTTAGCGGAGGAAAACGGGAGCCAACTTTGAGGGAATACTGGAGAATGAGGGAGAAAAACGAAAGTGGAAGTTATAAACCTCATACTGCGGTCTACACTGTAACACGGATCCAGACAACTTGCTTCGATTCAAATACCTTCTACACCTACGGCTCTTGTTATATTATTACACCTTAGCTATCTTATTACATCGGGGGGCATCTGTCAAGGCGGGCCTCCAGGGCGGAGGCCATAGGGTGCGCCAACCGAGGTCTATGTCAAAGGACCTGAGCATCACCGCTCTTCCCATCTCAGCAGACATCAGCGCTGATGACAACTTGTTGGACATCAGAAAAAGTGGGACACATGATAGGCCAGAGCTAATGGACATTTTGGAACCTTGCTCTTGCTCCCTTACGTCCGACTAGCTTCACCTAGTGTCTTCACCTCTGCCCTCAACGGCAGGACTGCGACCAATCCCTTGTGAACCAGAGCCGTGCGAAACAATAGCCGTCAGTTCTTCTTTCCCTCAGGATACCTCCTCACTCTTCGATCAAGCCGTGTTCAAACAGATACTCACGGGCAACTTCGTCTGGCTCCATCTTATCGACGTCCACCCTAGCGTTAAGCGCTTGCCAGACTCCCTGGCACTGGGACACTATTGAAGACGTAGCAGATTGGCCTCCGCCAGGGAACGTGGCCACCAGTTCATTGAGAATGGCCGCGATCTCGGGATATTCATCAAGCGTAGCCTGGCGAACATAAGGGGTCAAGTCATATGGCGGGAAGAAGGACTGGTCGTCTGCATACACATGCCACCCATATTCAGCAATGTCATAATCGGTACCGAAGACCATTGCTACATCAACCTGGTGCTCTGTCAAAGCCATCCTTGAAGGTCCAGGAAGCCCGGTCATGAGGTGCCCCTCATCGATGTCGAAGTCGTAGTGCTCCTCGAGAGCTGGCAGTCCATCTGGACGGGCGGAGAATTCAAAGCCGACAAAAGTGTCGATCTTTCCGTCCTCTTCTCGGTAAAGCGCTGCCAAATCGGAGAGCGTGTCTAGCCCATGTTCTTCGGTAAATTCAGGCCAGGATGCCAATGCATAGGTGTTGTTGTTCCACATTGGATTCAGCCAGATGAAGTCATTGCCCTCCTCCTCTTCCTCTACAAGGCGGTAAAGCTCGTTGTTGTCCACCCCGGGCTCATACTCGTGGCCGAGATGAACCATCCAGGCTGTCCCGGTATAATCGGCGCAGATATCAATATCGCCGGCCTCCATACCTTGCCGGAGAGCCATGGAGGAAAGATCCGACTTCAAAGAGGCCTTGAGGCCGCGATCCTCCAACAACTGCTTAATCATCTCACCAACAATGAGCTGTTCCGTAAAATTCTTGTTTCCTACGGTGATTTTCTCTCCTCCCCCACACCCAACCCCGGCTACAATTAGGGCAAGAGCTAAAAGCCCCAGCAACATACTAGTGATAATTTTACGCATCTCCTCACCCCTTTGACTAATCTAGCGCTGCAGCTCCACGCCGCTGAGATCGAATCCAACCGTGTTTTATCTCATCTCCCACCCCCTTTAGGAAATTTCGGCCTCGACCTTAAGGCCTCGTGGGGTCATCAAATTCTCGACGCGTTCCAACATAAAGCCAAGGATGATGGCCAAGAGTGCCGTTGGCGCCGCTCCCTGTAGAATAAGCAGAGGCTCCATGGCGAACACCCCTTTGAATGTTATTGCGCCCAAACCTTTGCCGCCAACGAGAACAGCCAGCTCCGCCGTCCCTACGGTTATGACGGTACAGATTCTGATCCCAGCCATAATTACCGGCCTGGCCAAGGGTAGCTCTATCTTACGCGCAATTTGCATTCTACTCATTCCCATTCCCCTGGCAGCCTCGATAATTGCGGGATCGATCTTCCTTATACCAGCATAGGAATTGCGCAGGACAGGGAGCAATGCGTAGATGACCAGGGCTACAATTGCTGACCAGAAGCCGAGACCCAGAAGAGGAAGCATAATGGCGATTATGGCCAAACTCGGTATACTCTGCCCCACGGCTGCGGTACCGATCGCAGGGGGTGCCAGCTTCTTGAAACCCGGCCGAGTAATGAGGATTCCTAAGGGCACGCCGATGGAAATGGCTATGAGTACCGCTATGGACACCATCTCAAGGTGATTTCTTGTTTCATTCGCTAGAGTCCCCCAAGAAGCAACGTATAAGATGCCCACCTTATCCATGCTGGTAATCCAAACAGTGAGCCCAACAAGAACTATTGAAAGGGCGATTAGAACAGGCCAACGTCTCATCTTGATTCCCCTTGGGAAACTTCGCTTAACCCTCTTCGGATGTCGTCAAAGCTCAGCACCCCTTCTAATCTGTTATCGCTGTCAACTACCGCCAGGGTTATTAGTCCGCTGCTCAACATAAGGGAGAGAGCTTCATTCAGAACCGTATTTGCAGTAGCCGCCACGCTCGAGGGTTTCATGACATCCCTCACCGTCTCCCCCCCTTCCAAGTCTAACCTGCTAAGCCACCCGAGGAACTTTCCATCATCGTTAACCACCGCCAGCCAATCGATTCCCTCTTGCTTCATCCGCTCCTTGGCGGCTGTTGCCTTCTCATCTGCTTTCATTGTGGGAGGTGCAGCCTCCATAACCTCCCTCACTTGGATCAACTGCAATCCTTTAAGGGCTCGATCGGCACCAACGAAATCCTCTACGAACTTATCCTTCGGCCTATAAACCAGGTCAGCAGGTGTGCCATATTGCACTAACCTCCCTTCCTTCATCAAGGCTATCTTGTCCCCCATCTTGATCGCTTCATAAATATCGTGAGTCACAAATAT
>JADFVG010000006.1 GCA_015222405.1 Chloroflexota bacterium | reverse complement strand
GCTCCGTCCTGAAAGAGGAGATGGTGAGCATGCTAGAGGTGGATAATGCTCCCAGAGAAGCGACACAGCCCATATCCCTCTCTACCTCGGGACCGACAGTAATCCTGGCGATAGGCGTAAATGGGGTTGGGAAAACGCTTAGCATTGCCAAGCTGGCCTACTTGTTTAAGGAGCAGGGGAAGAAAGTGATCATGGCTGCTGCCGATACCTTCAGGGCGGCGGCTATCGATCAGCTTAAGATACTGGGGCAGCGTGCGGGAGTTGACGTTATCTGCCATCAGCCCGGCGCCGACCCCGGGGCGGTGGTCTTCGATAGCCTGGAGGCGGCAAAAAGCCGCCATGTGGATGTGGTGATCATCGATACCGCAGGGCGTCTCCATACCAAGTTCAACCTGATGGAGGAACTGAAAAAGATCAAGCGGGTGGCGGCCAGAGGCGACCCCACAGCACCCCACGAGGTGCTTTTGGTCCTCGATGCCACCACGGGGCAGAATGGCCTCAGCCAAGCCAGATATTTCACTGATGCCGTCAGCGTCAGCGGGGTCTTTCTGGCTAAATTGGATGGCACCGCCAAGGGAGGAATCGTGCTCGCCATCTGCGACGAGCTAAAGATACCAATCCTCTTCATCGGCACTGGCGAAGCACTGGATGATTTAGCCCCCTTTGGTGCTGAAACCTTTGTCGAGGCTCTATTCTCTTGACCGATGCATTTATCTGGTGGCTTTCGGTAGAATTTCTAGGTCTCATCGCTCTCCCCTTCACTGTTGTTCTGTTCAAAAAACTGCCCGATAGAGGGTACGCCTTTGGCAAGGCGCTGAGCATTCTTTCGGTCGCCTTTTTGCTGTGGCTTGCCGCCTCCGCCCACATCCTGCCCAACAGCAGGTGGGCTATTATTCTCATCATCGCCATTCTAGCCCTGGGCTCCTTCTTTCTGGCGATACGGCGTCGTCACGAGATAGCCAGCTTCATTTCCGAACACCGCAAGGTGATCATCGCCACCGAAGCTATATTCCTTTTCTCCTTCATCCTTCTGGCGGTGATGCGCGCCTATAACCCCGACATCCTCTATGGTGAGAAGCCCATGGACTTCGCCTTCCTCAATGGCATCCTCAGGAGCGACTACTTCCCGCCCAACGACCCCTGGCTCAGCGGATATTCAATCAGCTACTACTACTTTGGCTACCTGATGATGGCCACCCTGACCAAGCTAACCGGCGTGGCCTCCAGCGTTTCATTCAATTTCTCCATTGCGCTGGTCTTTGCCCTGACCGCCATCGGGGCGTTCAGCATCGTCTATAACCTGGTTAAGATGAGCTGGGGCGGAATAAGGACAGCGATAGGCTTCGGTCTGGTGGCGGTGGGGTTTCTAGTAATCTTTGCCAACCTTGAGGGGGTGCTGGAGCTGTTTCACGCCCATGGCCTGGGCTCCGATGGCTTCTGGGAGTGGGTGGGGATCAAGGGGCTGGATCATCCCTATCATAGCGCACACTGGTATCCTACGGATCACTGGTGGTGGTGGCGCTCCACGCGGGTGATCGACACCCTAGCGGATGGCGTTAGCCTGGATTACACCATCAACGAGTTCCCTTTCTTCAGCTTCTTGTTTGCCGATCTCCATCCCCATCTCATGGCGATGCCCTTTGTGTTGCTTAATTTAGCCTTTTGCCTGGAGATCATGAGATCCTCGGTTCCCCTCGGCCTCGCTTGGCTGAGGGGAAACTGGGCCAGGTTCTTGGTCTTCGCCATCTGCCTGGGTTCGCTGGGCTTCATCAATACCTGGGACTTCCCTTCTTACATCTTCCTATTCGCCCTTGTGGCGCTGATCGGGGCATACCTTGCGCGAGGAAAGATAGACATACGATTGTTGAGAGATGTGGGCATATTTTGCCTCGCCCTGGTAGCCTGTGCAGTGCTATTCTACCTTCCCTTCTATCGTGGGCTACACATGCAGGTTAAAGGCATAGCTCTCGTTGGCGATATAGACACCCAGCCTTTTCACCTCTTTATTTTCTGGGGATTTCTCCTATTTGCGACCATCTCCTTTGTTGTGGCTCAGACCTGGGACACGCTAAGGGAAAGGCTTCCTTTACGGCAGGGCGTCCTTTGGGCGATTCTAATCCCCCTTTTGCCGCTGGCAATTTGGGCAGTTTGGGCACTGTCAACTGGCGCTGGATTTTCCGTCCCGGGGAAGCTTTGGCATCTTTTGCCCCTGTTAGCAATACTGGCTCTTACCTTATTTATTATCATCAGGAAGTTGCAAAGCATAGGGCAGCTAGAAGATGAAAGCCGAAAAGCTCCCCTCTTTGTGCTATTGATCCTCTTTACTGGCTTCCTGCTCATCATGGGTTGTGAGCTTTTCTTCGTCCACGACCTTTTCGGCACGCGCATGAATACTGTATTTAAGCTCTATTACCAGGCTTGGGTTCTCCTTGCCATCGCTTCCGCCTTTGGCCTATTTTACCTGTGGTCGCGTCGCTCAGGAGTGACCATCATCTGGAAAGCGACCATGCTCAGGAAATTGGCCCGAGCTTCCTGGTGGGGAATATGCGCCCTGCTCATAGCTTGCTCCCTAATCTATCCCGTGGCTGCCACCATCACCATGACCGACAGTTTCAGCAGAGAGCCCACCCTTGATGGCCTTGCCTTCGTCGAGCAAAGCAACCCGTCGGAGAGCGAGGCGATAAAGTGGCTGAATAGCAATGTAGGGGGTGCCCCGGTAATTGTCGAGGCTGCTGGCGGGTACTTCACCGACTATTTTCGGGTTTCCGCTCGCACTGGCCTGCCCACAATTCTAGGGTGCCCCGGCCATGAGCTCCAGTGGCGTGGCTCAGACTTCCCAGAAAGGCAGGAAGACATCAATCTCATCTACCAGAGCGAGGATATAGGCCAGGTGGAGTTGTTGCTGAGGAAGTATGATGTTACCTATATTTATGTCGGGCATTTGGAACGGGAGCAGTATGGACCGGATGTAGGGGAGAAGTTTGGCGATTTCATGGATGTGGCGTTTGAGAACGAGGGCGTTACCATCTATCAGGTTAGGGAGGAATAGTGGTTAGGCGTTTATGCTCGCTTCGCCTTGATTGGGAGATAGCCCCCTACCTCCTGCTGGCGGCGATCGCCCTCGGGATGCGCCTCTGGGACTTGGGCTCTGGCGCCATCTCCCACGACGAGAGCCTTCACGCCTTTTATTCCTGGCGTCTTTATCAGGGGGAGGGCTATGAGCATATGCCCATGATGCACGGCCCCTTCCAGTTCTTTGGTACCGCCCTCAGTTTCTCCCTCTTTGGCGATAGCGATTTCACAGCGCGCCTTCTCCCTGCCCTCTTTGGCACCGCCTTGGTGGTGCTTCCCTACTTCCTGCGTCAGCAGCTCGGTCGCTGGGGCAGCCTGACGGTGGCAATCCTCCTCGCCTTCTCCCCAACGCTGCTCTACTTCAGCCGCTATGCCAGAAACGATATCTATATCGCCTTCTGGACACTCCTTTTGGTCATATTCATGTGGCGTTATTTTGAGCAGAGAAAGGCAAGATACCTCTATTTCAGCGCCGCTGCCTTGAGCCTCAGCTTCTGCACCAAGGAGGTTAGCTATATCACCGTGTTCATTTTCGTCACCTTCCTTCTCATCGTCTCCGCCAGGGAGCTACTAGCCAGGGTGAGAAGGAGATTTGACCTCCACAACCTCTCCGCCCCCGCCGAATGTCTGATCCTGCTCGGGACCCTGTCGCTACCGCTGTTTGCCGCAGCTATTGAGCTAATCCCCGGGGTAGACATCTCTCCCGGGGTTCTCTGGCCCAAGGTGCTCACCGTGGTGCTGCTGTTCGTCATCTCAGCAGCCATCGGGCTCCGCTGGAACGTGCGCCGCTGGCTCTTGAGCGCCCTTATCTTCTATGGCATCTTCACCCTCCTCTATACTACCTTCTTCACCCACATCTTCGGCTTTGGCAGCGGCATGTGGAACGCAATGGATTACTGGATCGCACAGCAGGATGTGGCAAGAGGGGGACAGCCCTGGTATTACTATTTCCTCCTTCTATCCTGGTACGAGTTTCTGCCCCT
>JADFVG010000212.1 GCA_015222405.1 Chloroflexota bacterium | reverse complement strand
GATGTGGCACGACTGCGTCAGCTCTTCGATGTTCTCAGGGATTTCCCGGGAGAAGACGAGGTGTGCCTCAGTGTGACCAAAGATGATGGGGTGATAAACCTGGAGCTCCCGGGTGCGACCACAGGTTACTGCCCTCAGCTTCAGCAGCGATTAATGAGCCTCCTTGGTGAAGGAGAGCTAAAGGTTGAAGAGTTCTCATGAAGTGGGGGTTGCTGACCACTGCCCCCGATCAGCTTACTGCTGAGATGTGGGCCGAAATACTCCACGATGAGGGGATCCCTGCCCGGATCGAACCAAGGGATGCCGCTTCTTTCTTAGGCGTCTCCGCTATGCCCTGTAGGCTCTTGGTGCCCGAAGGGAGGGTCTCGGAAGCTATGGCGGTGCTTGCTCAATACCGGCCTGAGTGAGCCATAGGTGAAGTGGACTCCAGTTTAAGGAGGTGCTTTTTCATCTCCAGGCCGCCAGAGAATCCCCCTAGGCTTCCATCCTTGCTCAGCACGCGATGACAGGGCACCACAATGGGAAATGGGTTTCTGGCCAGTGCTTGTCCTACAGCGCGCAAAGCCTTTGGCCTTCCTATCTGCTGGGCGATCCAGCTATAGCTTTGAGTCTCACCATAAGGGATGAGGCGCGTCGCTTGCCATACATCCCTGTTAAAGGGGGTGGTACCTGCCAGGTCGAGTTCATCGCCAAAGGGGACCTGTTCACCGGCCAAATACCGCCTCAACCTGAGGGGCAGGTCACCAAAAGGGGAAGGGTCAGCGATGGCCTTGGGTAAACCCCTCGCTAGGAGATCGAGCACAGCCTCGGGCGAAGGCTGGGGCAACACGGTGCGACGCAGCCCTGCTGCGGAGCCTATCAGCCCCATCCAGCCAAGCTCGGTTTCAAAGAGGGTGTAATATACCCACATGGTAGGGGGTCCCGCTCTTGCCCCTTGGCCACAGGCAGCGTCATCGAGGCCAGAGCGCCTCAGCCACATCTTCCAGCCCCAGTTCCAGAAGCTTCCTTTTGCTCGGCTTGCCGCTTTCGGGGTCCCAGTCCATGGCCAACAGATATTCTCGGCGCAGCGTTTCGATGTCCACCTCCTTGCCCGCAGTGGGGCCAGCAGCCAGCGGAGGACGGCCAAGCACCCTGTTCGGCACCTTGAAATCGCTTACGCTTATTCCTTCGCGGATATTGAATGCTTGCCTTATATTGGCAATTCGCTCCCCGATTTTGAGCAGATCATCGGTGCTATAGTCCCAGCCAGTGACCAGGTTCAAAAACTCAGGGAGCGCACTAGCGTCCATGCTCGCAGAGCCATACAGGCATACGCCGGCAGACTGCATCACATGCCCCAGGTTGTTGGTTATCTTATGTGCCTCGCCCCGGCCAGCGCAGGACTGGGGATCAAATGGAGGCAATTCCAGGCCGCTGGCGGGCATGCCTATCGAACTTTCATAACCCTGGGTGTGGCGAGCCGGAGTAGCATCCAAGTAAGTCGTAGCGTAGTGTATGAAGCGCTTGGGGTCATGCATCGGCACTTCCTGTCCGTGAATGTGGATGGCAAACTCTTCCACTCCCCTGCCAATTTTCTCCGCTGCCACCTTGACCCCATCGGCGAGGACGTCGCCAAAGCCCTCCCTCCGGGCTAGCTTTTCAGTCATGGCTACTATGGCCTCATGGTTACCCCATTTCAACTGGAGGCCATCCGTATCCCTTTCTGTGATTAGCCCATTTTCATAGCACTCGATGGCGAAGGCGACGGCGGCGCCAGCGGAGATGGTATCCAGGCCGTAGCGGTTACAGATGTCGTTCACCTTTACTATTGATTCCAGGTTGTCGTTCAAACACATGGTGCCGAAGCTGCCCAGCGTCTCATACTCTGGCTTGTGAACCCCTGCGGCATACTTGTATTGCCCTGTCCCGGCCTTCATCATCCCCCCGCAAGCGATGGGACAGCGCCAGCAGGCGTACCTTCTCGTTTGAAGGTTTAACACATTTTGATCGCTAATGGCAGCAACCCCGGGGAAATCGTCCGTACCGGCAATGCTCCAGTTCTTGACCGGGGTGTCCCCGATCTGAGTTAGGATACCTGTGCCGCTGGCAGAGCCAAACTGGCGTAGTGCCTGCGCTAGCCCCGAGCTTGAGATCTGCTCCAGATACTTCTTCCTTGCCTGTTGCAATTTGGACTTGTGGGCCAGGGGGACAACCTGCTGTCCCTTGACGGCTATAGCCTTGAGCTTCTTGGAGCCCATCACTGCCCCCAGGCCGGAGCG
>JADFVG010000211.1 GCA_015222405.1 Chloroflexota bacterium | reverse complement strand
GTTCTACTTTGGCGGCAGCCCCATCGACTTCGTCGGCATCAAGTATGATGAGGGCATCGACTTCATCGAGGTGAAGACGGGCAAAGCCCGCCTCAGCGAGGACGAACGGAAGCTCAGGGAGCTAATTGAAGCGGGGCGGGTCAACTACGTGCCCCTCTCCGTGGAGAAAATAGGCATCGTGGAAGAGGTTGACACGGGGGAGTAGGGAAATAAACCAGGGTAAAGGAGGCAGAGGTGAAAAACCAAAATGAAGCGGGTTTTCCCCAACCAATCAATACTGAACCAGACGATATCCTACTTTATAAAGGGTTAGCAAGGCAAAATCTTGATTTTCATCAATGTTTAGGCGAGCTTATAGACAATGCTATAAGCGCGCAGAGTGGGGAGTATTTTACCGTCGAGATCCTAATACAGAAAGAAGGTGATGACCTCCACTTAACGGTTGCTGATGATGAGAAGGGAATAAGTTTAGAAGACCTGACGCAGCGAGTTTTGCGTTTGGGTGGTAAGGGAACAGAATTAGGGGTACTCAACGAACACGGATTTGGTCTGAAAAACAGCCTTTGTACTCTTACGGGGAATGAGAGACCCTTTCACATACTTACCAGAGATGAGAGAGCATCACAACTAAATCACTACTATATAGCACATGGCCCTTTCTCTAGAAATATGCAAGCGGAACTAGATACAGAGTCTAACTGGCTAAAGGATCTGACAAAGTGTCGCGGGGATACTGGAACGCGGGTATATGCGCAGACCACTTTTTCATATTTCAGAAGTCTATATCCACGGGGAAACTATCTTGAAACACTGATTGAAAGACTAATGGAGCACCTAGGCGTAAAATATAGGGGATATCTAAAAGACCCACGCAATACAATATGGATTCGCTGGCGTGACGGGACTTCAGACTGGCAAGATGAGAGTATAAAAACTATTGAAATACCTTTCAGCGCCTCACATTCTAAAAGGTTTGATGTCAGAGTTGGCAATAACACTGAACAAGCATGGTATACATGGGGAACTTTAGATGAGAGCGTTATAGAAGATGGCTCTAGCGGTAAACCTTTCCCCTTAAAAATGTATTATCAAAAAAACTTGCGCACGCAGGGCATTGACATAAGAGTAAGAAACAGAGTGATATTGCCCCACCAAATGACCGAGATCTGGCCAGAGGTCTACAGGCACAATGACCATAATCCCTTCATAGGCGAGCTTATTATAGAGAGTGCCAAATTTGTAACTGTAAATAACAAGACAAGCTTAGCTGCAGATAACGTGTACTGGCAAAAACTTAAAGAGATGTTGGATCACAAAGACTATAAGCCTGCATCTCACCGTAAGTTGAGATCAGAGGATGAAATCAAAAAGGAGCTTAAGGAACGTCTAGAAGAGATTGTTCCAGGAAGCGACGCAATTACTGAATACTCCACCTGGCCTGGTGCTGGAATAAGGATAGATATATTGCATAGGATAGCACCTGATAGAGAGCACGTATATGAGGTTAAAGCTGGTCAGTCAACAGCTAAGGATGTATATCAATTAGTCATGTATTGGGATGGACGCGTAAATGATGGTCATGCTCCAGAACTTGGACGTCTAGTTGCTAAAGGTTCGACAACATCGGTAACACAGATGATTGATTATTGGAACAAAAGAAAAGATGCTAATGGGAAAAATTATAAGTTAGAGTTCAAAACCATAAGTGCGCTTTTGGGAGAATAAAATAACAGCGTAAAGGTATTAGTTCGCGCTATACAGAGTCAGCCATGCCACCCTTCAAAATCGTTTCTGACTTTCGCCCTACGGGAGATCAACCGCAGGCGGTCGAAAAACTGGTTGAGGGGCTTGAGCGCGGCCATAAGCACCAGACCCTCCTCGGCGTCACCGGCAGCGGCAAGACCTTCACCATGGCCAACATCATCGAGAGGGTAAACCGTCCCGCGCTGGTCATGTCCCACAACAAGACCCTCGCCGCCCAGCTCGCCACCGAGCTTAAAGAGTTCTTCCCCGAAAACGCCGTGGAATATTTCGTCAGCTACTACGACTACTACCAGCCGGAGGCATATATCCCCCGCACCGATACCTATATCGAGAAGGAGACCGATATCAACGAGGAGATCGATAAGATGCGCCACGCCTCGACCAGGGCGCTGTTCACCAGGAGGGATGTCATCATCGTGGCCTCAGTCTCGTGCATCTATGGCCTCGGCTCCCCCGAGGAGTACCACGCCTTCGTCGTCAGCCTCCAGAAGGGCGAGAAGCGCAAGCGGGACAAGATCGTGCGCCAGCTTGTGGACATGCAGTACGAAAGAAACGACATCGACTTCACCCGGGGCCGCTTCCGCATCAGGGGCGATACCCTGGAGATTCAGCCCGCCTACGAGGAGGTGGCGGTGAGGGTGGAGTTCTTCGGCGATGAGATCGAGCGCATCATGGAGGTCGACCCCCTGACTGGCGAGCTTCTGGCGGAGAGGGAATCCATAGACATCTATCCGGCAAAGCACTTCGTAACCTCCCACGATAAGCTCATGGCCGCCATCGTTGACATCGAGAAGGAGCTTGAGCAGAGGCTAAAGTGGCTCAAGGGGCAGGGGAAGCTCCTTGAGGCGGCCAAGCTTGAGGCCAGAACTAACTACGATATCGAGATGCTCAGGGAGGCAGGATTTTGCGCCGGTGTGGAGAACTACTCCCGCCACCTGTCACGGAGAGCGCCGGGGAGTCCGCCGTGGACACTGCTCGACTACTTCCCCGAAGACTTCCTCGTGTTCATCGATGAGTCCCACATGACCCTGCCCCAGGTACGGGGGATGTATCACGGCGACCGCTCGCGGAAGGAGACCCTTGTAGAATATGGGTTTCGCCTGCCATCGGCGCTGGACAACCGCCCGCTCAACTTCTCCGAGTTCGAGGAGCACGTAAACCAGGCGATCTACGTCTCGGCAACGCCTGGCCCATACGAATATGAGCACAGCGAGCAGATCGCAGAGCAACTCATTCGCCCCACGGGGCTACTGGAGCCCTCAATCGAGGTCAAGCCCACCAGGGGCCAGATCGATGACCTCATGGAGCAGATAAAGAAGCGCGTTGAGCGAGGGGAGCGCTGCCTGGTAACTACCATGACCAAGAGGATGGCTGAGGAGCTCGCCGATTACCTCAAGGAGATGGGAACAAAGACCCACTACCTCCATTCCGAGATCAACACCCTGGAGCGGGTGGAGATACTGCGCGACCTTCGCTTGGGGGTCTACGATGTGGTGGTGGGCATCAATTTGCTGAGAGAGGGGCTTGACCTTCCCGAGGTGAGTCTGGTCGCCATCCTAGATGCCGACAAGGAGGGCTTTCTCCGGTCACGCGACTCATTGATACAGACCATGGGCCGCGCCGCCCGCCATGTCGATGGACAGGTGATCATGTATGCCGACACCACCACCGGCTCGATGCAGGCTGCCATCGATGAAGTGCTGCGCCGCCGCAATATCCAGACGGCCTATAACCAAGCGCATGGCATCACCCCACAGGGGATCAAGAAGGCAATCAAGGACATCACCGACCGGGTGCGTCGTGTGGTGGCCGAGACCCACGCCCCCTACACCGTTGCCCCTCTCCCCAAGGATGAGATGCTGCGCCTGATCAAGGACCTGGAATCGCAGATGAAGACGGCAGCAAGGAACCTGGAATTTGAGAAGGCAGCCCTGTTAAGGGACCGCGTCATCGAGCTAAGAAGGGACATGGAATAAGTGAAGGTATCCATCATCTCCACCAATCGGGAGCAATTCCCCCAGGTCGCCATCCCCATCGGTCCCGCCTGCATTGCCGCCGCACTGAGGGAGCAGGGACATCAGGTCGAGATCCTCGACCTCTGCTTTGAACCAAGGATAGAGGAAGCGGTCATCGCCCACCTGGAAAGATATGCCCCGGAACTGGTCGGCATCTCCCTGCGGAACACAGAAAACAATGAACTCTTTCACTGCCGCTCCTATCTCGAGGATACCAAGAGCATTGTGGAAACAGTCAAAAAGCACAGCCCGGCAGAGATAATCATCGGGGGTGCTGCCTTCGCCCTTTTCCCCGAAGAGCTCTTGAGATACCTTGAGCTACCCTACGGAATTGCCGGAGATGGTGAAACTGCCTTCCCGCTCTTCATCCGATATCTCCAAGGCGAAGGGGAGTTGGGCTCCATCCCCGGAATTTGCTACTGGGACGACAAAAAGGTGGTAGTAAGCCCCGCAGCCAAGATCATGGATTTTGCTGCCTTGCCCTTCCCCACCTATGACCTCCTGGACCTTCAGCGGTATCTGGCTCAGGTCCCCGCCCTGCCCATTGAGGGGAAGAGAGGCTGCGACCTGGCTTGCTCCTTCTGCCCCGATGGAGCCGATAAGGAGGGATGCCGGCCGAGAGCCCCCAAGCTGGTGGTTGATGAGATGGAGTTTATGGCCAAAGAGCACGGTATCCGGAGATTCTTTTTCACCGATGGCGTGTTCAACTTCCCTCCAGACCATGCCCTCGCAATATGCCAGGAACTCAGAGAAAGAAAGCTCGACGTAAGGTGGGCAGCAGATATTAACCCGGTGGCCGTTTCACAGGAACTGGTGACCGCTATGAAAGAGGCAGGTTGCCGAAACATCGCCCTCGGCATTGATACCGCATCAGAAAAGATGCTTCGGAGCTATCGAAAGGGCTTTGACAAGGAGGACATTGTCACCGCGGCCAAACTGCTCACCGAGGCCAAGATCCGCTTTGCCTACTGGGTCCTTTTCGGCGGTCCCGGAGAAAACCTGGATACTGCTCAGGAGACCATTGATTTTCTCCAAAAGGTGCCCCAGCCGGTCTTCTTTCGCACCGGGATCAGGGTCTTCAAAGGCACCGAGTTGGAGCGGCAGGCAAAGCAGGAAAGCGTGCTCCAAGAGAACCACGATATGCTTTCGCCAACCTTCTACCTCTCCAAGGACCTGGGGGAAGACTTCACGGAGTGGCTCGACAGGCAATGCGAGCCCCATGAGAACTGGTTTACTATCACCAAATTGGCGAGGCTAGGGTTGATGCCGCCATGAATTGACCTTCATTCGGCGTTAGTAGTGGACACCACATGTGCAGGGTGCCGGTCTCTTGCTACTTGCTCGGCCAAGCAATGAGGATATGATATATGAGAGCCAAAGGAATTGTAACCGTCATCATTTTGTGCATTGTGGCATTGTCCGGTTTTTCCTGCTGCGGAGGTGGAGCCCCAGCACAAGGCAAGATCGCCTTTGTCTCTTACCGTGACGGCAACCCTGAGGTCTACGTTATGGATGCCGACGGCTCTAACCAGATCAACCTCACCAACAACCGGCTTAGCGATTTGATCCCATCGTGGTCGCCGCACAGCACCAGGATCGCCTTCCAATCTAGCCGTGATGGCCAGTCTGAGATCTACGTCATGGACACCGACGGCTCCGAGCCGACCAATCTCACCAGAAACCCGGCCAGGGAGTTTCAGCTATCGTGGTCGCCGGACGGGAGCAGGATCGCCTTTGTCTCCAGCCGTGACGGCAACGATGAAATCTACGTGATGGACGCCAACGGCTCCAACCAGACCAACCTCACCAACAACCCGGCTAAGGACCAATCCCCATCGTGGTCGCCGGACGGAAGCAAGATCGCCTTTGTCTCTGAGCGTGACGACAACTCGGAAGTCTACGTGGTGGAGGCCGACGGTTCAAACCAGATCAACCTCACCAACAGCCCAGCTAGCGATTTGGCCCCCTCATGGTCGTCGGACGGAAGCAAGATTGCCTTCCACTCCGATCGTGACGGCAACTTTGAGATCTACGTGATAGAGGCCGACGGTTCAAACCCGATCAACCTCACCAACAGCCCGGCTAGCGATGCATCCCCATCGTGGTCGCCGGACGGGAGCAGGATCGCCTTCCTCTCTTTAAGTGAAATCTACGTCATGGATGCCGATGGCTCCAACCAGACCAACCTCACCAACAACTTGGCCAGCGATTTGGCCCCATCGTGGTCGCCAGACGGGAGCAGGATCGCCTTTGTCTCTGACCGTGATGGCAACTGGGAAATCTACATGATGGACGCCGATGGCTCCAATCAGACCCGTCTCACGAGTAACTCCGCTGATGATTGGAACCCCTCGTGGTCGCCTTAGGATGAGTATTCTACCTTATTAAAGGAGAAATTCATTCCTTGCTTTCGGGCTGCTCCGAAGAGGGTTCTTCCTTCTCCAGGGGAACCTCCTCCGCCCTGGAGGGCAGGAATTCCTTCAGCTCCTCAAGCCTGCCGGAGAGATATTCTTGAATTTGAGCCCTCTCCCTGGAGATGGCCACCCTAATGCGGGAGCTGTAGCGCCCCATGTGGCGAAACTTGTGATAGCGATCCCTGACCAGGGTGCGAGGGGGCAGCCTTTGAATTTGCACCAGCTCATCTAAGATGAACCTTTTGAGCAGTCGCGCCGCCTCATCAGGGTC
>JADFVG010000210.1 GCA_015222405.1 Chloroflexota bacterium | reverse complement strand
TTTCTCAAGCCAGTGAACTCCTGCCTTACGCCAGCTATCTCGTCCGGTGATAAAGGCTCAACGGCGCAGGGGCGACGTGGGGTATTGATCTGCACCTCATCGGGCAAAAGCTCCTCGGCTACCCTGGCTATCTCGGATGCCGAGTCCTTGTTCGCGGGGACAAACATTATTTGAAGAGCCAGCTTCCCCCTATATTCCTTGGAGAAGCAGCTAAGGCCCTCGATTACATCGCTGAAGGCTAAGTCGAACACCGGCCTGTTAATGAGACGGAACAGTTCCTCGTTGGGCGCATCCAGCTTGGCTACCACCACGTCTGCCAGGGCAAGCTCCTGGCGCACATCCTCCCTGGCCATGAGTGATGCGTTGGTGAGGACAGCTACAGGCAGAGGGAGAATCGACCTTGCTATCTCGATTGCTCGCCCCAGGTTGCTGGCCAGCGTCGGCTCGCCCATGCCGGAGAAGGTTGCGTAGTCAGCGGCCACACCTCTTGCCTCCTTTAGGGCTGCTGCCACTTTGTCTATTGACACGAACTCCCTTCGCTCAGCCAGTGGGTTTGTCGTTCTCCCCAGCTGGCAATAGGTGCAGTTGAAGGAGCATGTCTTGACGCCGGGAGGCAACAGGTCTATGCCCAGCGACCTCCCCAGACGCCAGGATGATACTGGACCGTAGATGACGGAACTCATAAAGCTCACCTACCTATGCCGATAGGGCAGTCGTGGGATGAGGCCCATCGCCATAGTCGCTGACAGCGCTGCATTTCTACTAACGCCAACTACTCGGTAACGGTGCTGGAGCCTCATGCTCGCTCAGCCCAATTTGCCCGTCTGCTTCCAGGGGTCTTGTTAGCCACAATTACGGTAAAGCCGGCATCTGAGGAAAAGCCCCGCTGCGGGGATTCCATCTTTCCTGCCTCACCAGGGTTCTGAAACAGGGTTGAAACCACCTTGTCGATAGCAAAGCCAGCATGCTCTAGCAGTCCCACCACCTCCTGGTAGCTGTAGAAGTTGGCGTGCTTGTAGAAGCGATGCCCTTGCTGCTTCTTCGCCTGATAGAATTGCCCCCATGGGCTTTCCCGCAACACTAGCCCGAGCACTATTTTACCTCGTGGTTTCAGTATGCGGTAGGCTTCCTGCAAGACAGCTAATGGTGAATCCACAAAGCAGAGGGTAACGATCAGGAACACAGTGGCGAAGGTTCCCTCTTTGAAGAATCGCTCTTCCCCTCTAGCGATAAAGCCGGTTACCCCCCGACTGCTCGCCATTTCCAGGAGCTTAATCGAGGGGTCGATCCCGGTCTCTACCCCCAGGGCCTGAGCGAAGCGGCCACTGCCTACCCCAACCTCAAGCCAGGGTTTGGGCAACAAAGGCAGCACTTCCTGCAAGGCTTTGACCTCTATGGCAAAGATCAGCTTCCCCTGCTCTTCGAACCAGTCGTCATATGCCGAAGCCAGAGTGTCAAAAGGCAGTGCTTCATGCCTGACAAGCTCAGGTCCTGGCTGGGGTCTTGGAGATAAGTTCTTTTTCATCAGCAGCTGTGCATACCTGTTTACGACTTCAGCGTCTCCCGCAAACTCTCCCGTCGAGCCGGTCGCTGTAGGCCGACCAGTCCTTGATAATCTTCTTCAGGGTATTCACTGCCTCGCGCAGGCTATTCACTAGGTGATTCTTGATAGAGACAGGGATACCCAAAATGGGAAGCGCCAGAGTAAGTGTGACTTGGTTATGCTCCAAAGTTATATCTTTTGACCATTCTCAGCTCAACCAGTGTGCGACTGATTGCCGGATGCATCACCTCCCCAACTGCGTGGTGCACATCTTCTTGCGAAATATCTTTAGCCATTGTTCTTCACCTTCTTCCCCGCGGATTTTCGTCTCTTGATTTCTTCAATCACTACTGAGTGATCTGTCAGAAAGTCAATGCTTTTTAATTTACCCTTAAGATACTTTTGCTCCCCTAACAGGCTGAAGAGCAGAAAACCATCCCTCTTAGCTTCAACCTGAACTACATCGCGCATTACCTCTTTCCTTTGATTGCCTGCCTCAACATAGACAGTGGCTATGCACATCCTCCCCTCCTTAGTTTTCATTCGGAAACAAGGTATCCAATATCTTTCCGGCCTCGCGTGCTGCTTCTCCCTTGCCTAGTGGCTGCCCATCCAGGCACGCTTCGAAAATCTCTGGATCGTAAGGAATGGATCCGATTATCGCTATCCCCCTTCCTGCCAGTTCATTTGTCAATTTTGAAGCCAAATCTTCTGAGTTAACCTTATTCATGACAGCCCAGATCCTGTTTATCCCTACTCCGCTAGCCAAACGTTTTACCTTTTCGGCCAGGGTTATGGATTCAAGAGAGGGCTCAACCACGACCAGTACGCTATCTATGCTTGTCTCCACCCCCCTGCCGAAATGCTCTATCCCTGCCTCCATATCTACGATTGCGACCTCATCTTCCTTCAAGTGGAGCTTTTTCAGAAATTCGCGACTTAAAACTCCCATCGGGCAGGCACAACCCTCCAAAGACTGAAGGATTTTCCCTATGCCAACCAACCTAATGCTATCTTTCTCAACTATGTGCTGAGGAGGAATGTCCTGAAGCAGTATTTCATTCTGGGTCAATACGTTCATCTCAGGTTCTGATTCGCCTGCGGAGTATCTCGACACCATTTGTTTCAGCACTATTTTCTTCCCACCTACCAGTTCCATCAAGGGAACAGGCGGTTTATCAAAGCCAAGCATCTGATAAAGTCCGGAATTTGACTCGTCCGAATCAACGACTAATGGCTTATAGCCCCTTTCTCGCATCCCATTTGCCAAAAGAGTTACTACAGTGCTTTTCCCACTGCCACCTTTCCCGCAGACAGATATCTTCATTACCCAGTCCTTTCTACTCCTGCCCAAATTCTGTGCATTTTTTCGCCACTTTCCTCAAAACATCTAATTCCCGTGGGGTCTGGCTCTTCAATTTCCAAATTCTGTTCGCCATATATTTCTTTACACTGCTCTAGCCAGTTTCTGAAATGGGCCCCTCCTCCGAAATAAAGTTTCCGCCATTTATTCCCTTTTCCATCCCTCTTTTCCCTAACTTGCTCCTCCTGTCGCATTCTCTCTTCAATGCTCAATCGCCCAGCCATTGCTAATGCCAACTGGTCTAATTCTCAGCTCACTTCCTTATGATTTCTCAAAATGCATATCTGTTTTACTTGACCTGTTCTAAAAGCAATTTTTTCAGTCGGTCTAATGAAACTTCGCGAGATTCGATCGGAATTCCCATCCAGTCGGAGAACTCGAGGATCTCCTCCGGATGTTCTTCCGAGTACCGGTCATAAAAACCTATGCCATCTAGCACGATGGCCCCTCCGATATGCTTAGGGAAATTCTCAACGGCCATCCCTTTATCCCAATCCTGAAAGACGTATTTCCGGTATTTTATCCATCCGGGAGTCATCCACCATATCTTTTCTCCTTTGCTTATCCGATCCCTTTCTTCCACGCTAGCTAGCATATCGATGCAATGGGAAGCCTTGATTCTAGAGACTCCAGGTCCTTGTTCTTCAATTACCTTGTCAATGGTGCGATACGGATCGTCGGAGTTGATGTAACAGAACTTACCTCCATAAACTACGATGATTTTTTGAGAATATTTCTTAGCAACCCTTATCTGCTTTACTAGCTGTTCTTCCAGTTCCCTTGGGATTTCGTGCCTGCCGGGAGTGGTATATAAAATCTTTTTTGCGTCGAGGAAGCCACTATTTTTCAGATAGGTCAATTCTGGAATCAACGTTCCACAAGCGACAATGACGTGATCTTTGAACGAAGGCTCATTTTGCATGTTTCACCTCTTAATCATCTGCCCTCAAAGGATAATTCTTCTCACCGGCACAGATCGCAACTTGGAGCCAATTCTCTGTAGGCACGAAAGGACAGGTGTAATCTTCACTGTATACGCACCATGGATTGTAGGCTCGGTTGAAATCTAGGATCCATTTCCCCTCCGGAGTGCGGTCTCTCTCTGGCCCAAGGTCGAGATAGCGGCCTGCCCCATAGGTTTCTTTACCTGAGGTTGCGTCTCTGAAAGGAACAAACAACATCTCTTCCCGTGGGTCGCGCTTATAAGCCTGGAGAATTTTCTCCTTTCCGACTATATTGAATCGAAATTCACCCCAGCGAAGAAAATCCTCCTCATTGCCTTTGGTATAAGCCATTCTCACCACCTGCTTTTCAGAATGTTCGTGAAGCTCAAGCTCAAACCTATAATTCGGATCAGGAGGATAATATTCTAACCCCCTAAACCGAGGTCTGTCTTGGGCAGGGATTGGCGATCCCGGATATTTGCTCCCAAAGAACCTGTCCTTTACTTTTCTTTCCTTTTCGATCTCTGCTTTCCATTCGGAAATTTGCATGGCAGTTCTATTCTCCTTCCAGGAACACTGCTTGGAGGGCAGTGCTTCCACCCAGCTTTCTTTTCACTTTTAAGTTCGTTTTGAGCAAAACAATTTCATTAGTTACCTCAACCTTGCTCTTAATTAAACGACCTCCCATCACTCCTTTTTCTCGTTTCCTGAGACTACCTGCATATGCAAATTATATTCCTTGTCCTATTTAGAGATGTTTCCAGTGAGGGAAAGCGGCTCGTGAGGCTGCTCAAATTTCTCCAGAGCATAATCTCCCTCCCTTCCAAACTAACCCGGCTCAAGCGGTCTTAACCCCATGTTTTCGGCAGGCTTCGTCTAATTCAAGGCCTTCAGGTTTTCAATCTTGACCGAGATACCATCTAGTCTCTGGAATGATGCCGTAACCTCTTCTATTGAGAGTTTGAGGGCTAACTCCTAGCCCAGGAACAAAAGCAGGTTAGAACCCATAGCTAAAAGCTGGCACTTTCGTTCCAATAATTTCGCTTATTCGGATTCCGTTATCTCGCCCTTGATAATCGGCGGAGACTTGATTGCCTCTATGGCCTCTGCCTCCCACCTGTCTACTTGCCTCGCACCCGCAAGCTGGCTCAAAGCCATGGCTAGTTTATCCCTCACTATCGCCTGCACGTCATTAGAGTCCCGTGAAGGAATGCGGCGCAAGGGTGCTGTGCTCTGCACCACCGCGCGATAAGCGGTCTCAAGGTTACCTATCACCTCCTTCCAGAAGTCCATCAGGTCACTCCATGACGAGTGCAGGCATTGGGATCTGATCTCTCTGACTATGAGCTCTGCCTCTGCTTGGGTCATACTGCCCTCCTTTATTTCATCTAAACTCGCCTGCTGAGTTTGATTCTTTTACCCATATGCGGTACATCTTCTCACTGCTTTCGTGGTAGCACTGGAACTCGCTCGAATCTGTTTCCTCCACCTCCACATTATCTTCCCCACGTAGCTCTAAGAACTGGTCTAACCAGTTTCTAAAATGTGCCCCTCCACCGAAATAGACCTTTCTCCATGTATTCCCTTTTTCGTCTCTTTTCTCGAGGATTTTTCCCTCTTGGGCCATCCTCTCTCGGACTGCCCCTTCGTCAGCCACTCCTTTCATCACCCTGGTTCGATCACTCCTTTTCTCTCATGTTTGTTTACAACAAGAGATGGGTTGAGCTCATACACAGGCGCCCCGGCCTTAGCTACTTCAGCAAGTGAACTCAGCTTGGGACTCATCACTCCGCTGCCCTTGAGTGAGGCTATCAGGGCATCAACCCTATCCCCCATGCCCAGCTCAGCGCATACTTGCTTTATTTGGACTGCGTTGATCCGATAGTCTTTGGCCTCCTCACCCAGCCTCTCAATGAACTTTGGCATTCGATCCCAATCCGGCTCCCCCATCACTCTGAATAGCTGGGCTATGTCATACGCAACATCCCACCTCCCCGTGTAGCTGGCATTTTCCACCAAATATCTAACGATGTTGGGCATTTCGTATATTTCTCCCGGCTCCGTCAATAACAGCCGATCTTCCCAGGCGGCGCTTTTAGCTGTTCTAATCGGGAGTAGTAGCCTCCATTTACTGCCTAGAAGTAGCACATCCTCAGCATTGACCTTGGCAATTCTTTCTGCCTCGCTGTAGGACACTCTGCCTGTTTTGGCGGCATGGGCTAGAAGCCGTGCCAGCTGACCAGCAACTTCACCAAGGCTCAAAAAGCTGCTTAAGGCCTTTTCCAGCTTATTCATTCAGCTCACCCGCTAAATCTTCAGAGAAGAGACAAATATTACGTCATCACGCACAAATTCCACAGCCACCTCGCTGAAGCCTGCCTCCTGCAGCATAGACTCGATTTCCTCAGGGGTATAGTATCTCTCCCCCCACAGCCTTTCTGCTTTGCCTCCTTTTGTGAAATCTACCACTATCAGCTGGCCCCCGGTTCCCAGTATCCTCTGCAGCTCTTGCAGAGCCTTCCGGGGATTCTCGAGTTCGTGCAGAGTGTAAATGCTGACAATGGCAGCGAAAGATTTATCAGCCAGAAAGTCTAGGCTGCTTGCATCTGCATTTACAAAGTGCACCAAACGAGAAATGCCATGCCCCTCGGCTGCTTCCCGGGCCTTGGCCAGTTTGGAGTCGGAGATATCGATGCCGTGTACCTCCTTACCAAGTGTCGTGGCTAAGAAGTTAGCCAGCTTGCCCTCCCCACAGCCAACATCCAGTACAGGATTGGCATTACCAATCGCCTCGGCGATCTTCTTGTAGTTCTCCGG
>JADFVG010000209.1 GCA_015222405.1 Chloroflexota bacterium | reverse complement strand
ATCTCGTCGGGTAGAGAGAGGTATTTCAGGCCATGCTGCATCGCCACCGAGCGGTACTCATAGGCATAATCCAGGGCTCCCGCCTGAAGCAGGGCGATGAGTTCCACCGATTTGGAGCGAATATTTTTCTTAGGGCATCCTTCATCCAGCTTTTGATACAATCCCGGCTCCCCATAATACGCCTCAGCGAGCTGCCATAGCATGAGGGTTCGATAGCCGCAGGGGTCGGCATTGGGGTTGGAGTGGCCATATTCCACCCCATCCCGGAGCAATATTTGATACCAGTTGTCGGCAGTGATTTCATCCTCATATTTGGAGTCCTCAGTATAGGCGATCACCATCTCGTTGGTGGCAAAGATGATGTACCAATCGGCATATTCGGGAAACATCAGCTCCTCTATAGCGAGGTAATCGGCAGAGCCGATGATATCGGCATTCTTGCCCAATTCGGTCACCTTGCGTATCGTGGTGCGGCTCCCCGCCCCTTCGGTCTGCACCGTTACATCGGAGTGCTGCTCTGTAAAGGCTTCGCCAGCCTCATCGAAGGGCACCGCCAGGCTGCCGGCGTGAAAGATGGTGAGCGTCTCCCCGCCACCGCAGCCGGCGATGACCAGCAATAGAACTAAAGTCGGCAATAACCCCAGTGTAAGTCTTTTCATTCCCTTTCCTTTCTAAAAGACATGAATCGCTGACGCTTTGAATGTGATATAAACCTCTTCCCCTGCTTTAAGCCCCAATTCCTCAAAGGAGCGGCGGGTGACCAGACAGACGAAATCCAAGGGTGTGCTCACCGTGAGGTAAATGGTAGAGCCCCGGTTATCGATGCGGGTGATGGTGCCGCGAAGGGAGTTGCGGGCGCTGGAGATGACCGCCTCCTTGGAGATGAGGATGTCCTCGGGGCGCAACGAGGCGTGCAACTTGCCGCTGAGCTCAGTTACCGCCGCCAATTCTAGGTCGCCAATGCTGAAGATGGCATCTCCTTCTTCAGCATAGCGCACCTCGCCGCTGAAGATGTTGCGCGCCATGGCGAAGCGGGCAACAAATTCTGAGCTCGGCTGGCGGAAGATCTGTTCTGGAGTTCCTATCTGAAGGATGCGCCCTTCACCTAGAACAGCGATCCTGTCCCCCAGGGCGATGGCCTCCTCGAAGTCGTGAGTCACATGGATGATGGTGGTTTCAAGGCGGCGGTGAACCTCCCGAAGCTCGTGCTGCACGTCCTCTCTGGACTGAGGGTCGAGGGCGCTCAAGGGCTCGTCTAGAAGGAGCACCTGGGGGCTGATGGAGAGCGCCCGAGCCAGGGCCACCTTTTGCTGCTCCCCACCGCTCAGGGTCTCGGGCTTTCGCTCCAATAGGTGGGACACCCCGAGGAGACCCGCAATCAAGTCCACCGTCGATTGCAGCTCACCTTTTGGCTGCTTCATCTGCTTCAATCCGAAGAGGATATTTCCCTTCACTGAAAGGTGAGGAAAGAGGGCGTAGTCCTGGTATACAAAGCCAATGCCCCGCTTCTCCGGCTCAACCTTGGTCACCTCCCTGCCATTGAGCCAAATCTCGCCGCTCTTAATGGGGTAAAGCCCGGCTATGGACTCAAGGAGGATGGTCTTCCCTGACCCCGTTGGTCCCAGGACGATGAAGTACTCCCCGGGCTCAATTTTGAGGTTGATATCCTGAAGGCAGAAGGTGCCCAAATCCACGGTCAGATTTTTTATCTCTATCATGTTTTCTCCCCTCGATAGGCAAGGCTGCGGAGTGCAATAAACAACACAATACATACCAGGATAAGGATTACGGCCACGGGTCGGGCATAGTCAAGCCCATATTCCTCGAAGCGCTCATAGACCATGACCGGGGCGACCATGGGGTGATAGGCGAGGATGAGCACTGCCCCGAACTCGCTGATCCCTCTGGCCCACATCATTACGCTGCCGGTAAAGATGCTCCTCCAGGCTAGGGGCAAGGATACCCTGAAGAATGCCTGCCACGGCGAGGCGCCCAGGGTGCGTGCCACCTTCTCCAGCCTGACGTCCACCTTTTCAAATCCATTCTTTGCCGAGTTCACCAGGAAGGGGACACTGACGAAGAGCATGGCGATGATGATCCCCGGCACCGCTGAGACAAAATCGATGCCCACTGAGTGAAACGCCTTGCCGACGAAGAAATTTTGACCGAAGACGAAGAGGAGGGCGATGCCGGCTGCGCTGTGGGGCACTACGATGGGAATATCGATGAGCGTTTCCACAAACCTCTTCCCCCGAAACCTGTGGCGAGCCAGGAAATAGGCCAGGGGGACCCCTAAAAGCAGCCCGACAACGGTGGCAATCAAAGCGGCGTATAGGGTGAGCCAGATGGCGCTCCTCACCTCCCCTTCGCCGAGGGTGTCCCACAGGATCCCGGGGTCGGAGGAGAACACCATCTTAAGCAGGGGGACAAAAATGAAGAGCATGATAACCAATCCCAGGAGTAAGAAGGTGATGGTCAACCTTCTGGCAGCGACCCATCTCAGCATATTTCGTATCATACCTAGCCCCCTTTATGTAAAACTATCGTCAGCAAAAGAGCCCTAGCACGAAAAAAGCCTCCGAAAGGAGGCTAGTGCAATAAAGGGTATTGTTGCACTCTCCTTTCCAAACATGGGGGGCGCAGGCGTTTCCCCCTGCACCGTATCGGCTGCTGACCATGGAATGACCTTTAGGTGCAGCAGCTCGGAGAGCTTTTTTCACTTTATAGCATGAATTCGAGTTCCGAGTCAAGCCTTGGTCGCTATTGACTTCTCAGACGGCGGGGGATAGAATGTTTAGAGATGATGGGGCCAGTTTCAGAGCGGGATGAGAGAAGCACCGGGGAAATATCCGGTGCTTTTTTAACTTTAAGCATTGGGTAAGAAGGGGGGATGATGCATTCAAGTCTTATCGGCAAGATCGAAAAGGCGCACCGCTATGCTCAGGAGCCGGAGCGTATCACCTTTTCCGAGTTAGCGGTGAGTTTCCGAGGGGAGCACAGCACCTATAACACTGGCTATAAAGATGGACAGTGGCACTGCTCTTGCAACTTCTTCTCCAAGTGGGGTCTTTGCAGCCATACCATGGCGCTGCAAAAAATCCTTTGCCCCATGTTGCCCAAAGAAGCTCTATCTGCTGAGGTCGGGGCTAAGCTTGGGCTTCCCGTGCGCTAACGGCGATAAGAGCTATGCTACTCCTGTATCCTGCGTAGCTCTATAGTGACAAGGTTATGCTTGTCCATGCAGTCGAGTTCGATGACGTCTGGGTCCCCCCACTCTGGAGGAAATCCCCCTCCAAACTGTAACATGATGATGTAGGGGAAGATGTCGTGGTAGAAGAAGCCGCATAGCCCCCCGCTACTGTGGCCGCAGAGTTCCAGCTTATCTCCCACCTTGTGACCAGCACTGCAATCCCCTTTTACCGCCTTTATGGTGCCTACCACTCGATAGCCAATTTGCTCCGCCATAGTTCGCCTCCTTTTTTCGTACACCAAGCTGTGGTTGGCATATGGCCTAATGCTTTCAGAACCTTTTCAGGCAGTATCAACGCTTTTTATGGATATATCTCGGCAGGGATGCCCTTCACAAATTCTATCGCCTCAGCAGCAATGAACAGCGAACCTGTGGCACAGATGAGGTCCCTGGGTTCTGCCAGGGCTAAGGCGCGACGGGTGGCTGCGGCCACGCTTTCCGTTAGCTCGGTGTAAGCGCCGTGCTTTAGCAGCTCCTCCAGAAGCAGGGAAGGCGCCAGGGCGCGGGGATGGCGGGAGCGGGTGGCGATGGCTACTGTGGAAAGTGGAGCCAGCTCACCAGCAATCCCTGCTATATCCTTATCTGAGGATACCCCGATGATGAGGACTAATCGCTGGAAATCAAAATACTGTTTTATCGCCTCCTTTAGTCTCCTTGCCGAATCGGCGTTATGGGCGCCATCAACCAGAAACAGCGGCTCATGACTCAAAATCTCCAGTCGCCCCGGCCAGCGCACCTCGGCCAGCCCGCCGACGATGCTCTCGGCGGGGATTGTCACGCCACAAGAAGCCAGCGCTTCCAGGGCAGCAACAGCGGTGGCAGCATTTTCCAATTGATGCTCACCGAGGAGGGGGATGGCGAGGTCATAGCTATCCAGTAGCCCTCTCACTCTTAAAGATTGCCCGCTTATGTCGGCGGCTATTTTTTGCCACGTGACATCCCTTCCCACGGCGACGAGCCTCGCCCTTTTCTCCCCGCAGACCTCCGCTATCATCATCTCTGCCTCCTCCTGCTGCGGGGAAATCACCACTACACTCCCCGGCTTAATGATGCCTGCCTTCTCCCCGGCTATCTTATCAAGGGAGTCGCCCAGAATTTCGGCGTGGTCTAAGCTGATGGAGGTGATCACCGCCACCTCCGCAGGCACCACATTGGTGGCATCGAGCCTTCCTCCCAGTCCTGCCTCCAGCACCTGGAAATCAACCTTGGCCTCGCCAAAATAGGTGAGCGCCATGGCGGTCAATATCTCGAAGGTGGTAAGCTGCCCGTAAGCATGGCCAAGGTTCACCGCCTCGACCTCGGGCTTTAGCCTCTTCGCCAGGGTGTAAAACTCCCTTTCGGCGATGTCCTTGCCCGCGATGTTTATCCGCTCGCGAAACGTGTGAAGGTGGGGCGAGGTATAAAGCCCTGTCCTATAGCCAGCAGCGCCAAGGGCGGAGGCGATCATGGCTGCGGTGCTTCCTTTGCCCTTGGTTCCAGCCACATGAACTGCTCTCGCCCTTAGATGGGGGTTGCCCAGGCGCTCAAGGAGTTCCTCCATACGCCTGAGGTCAAAGTTGGCTGGGGAATAGAGAGCTGCGGGCGACCTCTCGTAATCGGTAAAGCTCAGAATGTACTCTAGCGCCGCCTGATAGTTCATTATCGCCCTTCGGCCGAGTGCTGAGCCTCTGCCAGCGATTTAGTCTTTGGAAATGTCATTATATCAGAGGAAGGGAAGGAAGGTAAGACTAGAGTTGAGTAATGCAGTACGAAAGCGGAAACAGGCTAGCCGAGAAAAGGGGATAGAAAGCAGAAACAGGCTAGCTTACCACAGCCCCTAGGTCGAAAAAAGCCACCAGCTATGGAAGATATGTTCACCGGTGTGATAGTCAAGGGCTGATTTCTCAAAGACGAGAATTGGTTTGCCCAGCACCTGCTCTGCTGCCGGGTTGATGACATCCCTGATCCTGAGCAGGACATTCATGGGAGAGGATTCGCCTACCAGCTTGGTTAGCTCATCGAGCCGGGCATGCCTGTTCTCCCAGAAGTACCACAGCACCCTGGCACTGGTGGTGTCCACAAGGCGAGCCACATCGGCAATATCCTCGGGCCCAACGCGACTGTTCGTAGGCTTCAAAGGCTCTCCTTCTTTTTCAAGGCTGGGGCTTTGCCCGGGCAAAGCCCCAGCACAAAGAGCTCTCCGGCGCCTTACCCGGAGAGGATGAGAAAGCGGCTTGGAACAGCGGCAGCTCAGCTATCGTAATTCAAAGATAAGCTTTAGTCTTCTTGCTGTCGGTCAGGGAGTCTTGGCGTGCCCACCTTCGACTTGAAGGAATCGGGATTCAAGGCCTGGCTCAGGATATCGTCCACCCGGTGATCGAAGTTACGCCCCAATTGCCGCAGGACCGGAGTGAGCCCGTCATGGCTTCTTATCCGATCCAGAACGGCATCGAGGTCCATCAGGGCGCGCTTCCACCTTTCCACCTCCTCCCCGCTCATGCCCCTCTCTTGCATTTGTTGCAGGGACTGTAATTTTAGGGCGTCCTTTATCATTTCGGACAGGCCAACAACCAGAGCCAGGACTCCCTGCATAAGATCGTGTTCCCGAAGATCGGTCCTCATTTATTGCTCGCTTGCCGCTAGATAGGGAAATATTGTCTCGTATCTTCATCCCTGCGGATCTTGCCTTGATCCATCAGCGCCCGGAGTGTTCGTCCCACCTCGATCCTTGACACCCCCAGGGCTTCCTCGACGGCGACGAGCTTTGTCCCTGGATGCTCAATAACAAAGGACAACACCCGCTTTGCCAGCTCTTCGCTTATGCTCATAGCTCTTACCTCTACCGATGCCGGTCAGGGCGCACCTTTGATTGATTTAGAGCGGAGCCTGGGGCGTGCGCCCTGACCTCTGAGCATCGGAGCTTCTCTCACACATTATGGCTCCGTTGTGAGCGGCTTCAGCTTCCCATTTGCCTCCCGCAGTGAAATTTGTGCCTGGGTTTCCATTCCATCATAACCTTGGTCTCTTGCTGAGGAAAAGCTGCAAAAGGTCACAATTGCGAAGGACGAATTGGTCAACATTTATGACCCAAAAGGGTCCATGAAGCTGCTCTCATCTTCTTGGGCAGGGCAAAAAAGAGACCTCAAGTGGAGGTCTCTTTAACTTCTGCTTTTACCAGGGGACCCTATATTAGCCCGCGTTTATAGGCTTCGGACACCGCCTCAGCGCGGTCCTTAGATTCCAGTTTATCCAAGATGCGGCTTACGCTACGTTTCACTGTGGTCTCACTCAGGAAAAGCTGGGCTGCAATTTCCTTATTGGTCGATCCGGCAGCAATGAGGCGTATGATTTCCAGTTCTCTTGGGGCAAGACAGGATTTGTAGTTGTTCCCGCCCTTAGCTAGGGAGGCAAACTCATTGAAAAGCTCGCGGCTCAGCGAGGGGTGTAGGATTGACTGCCCCCGATGTACCGCCCTGATAGCGTGGATCAGATCCTCATTTCCCACATCCTTGACCAGATAGCCCATGGCACCGGCCTCGATGGCCTGAGATAGATACTGGTTGCCATACATAGTTAATACCATGACGTTTGTTTCAGGGTGGTGCTCTCTGATCTGGCGGATGGTTTCGATGCCCCCCATCCCTGGCATCCTGATATCGAGAAGGACGATGTCGGGGGATACAGTTCCTATCTCATTCAGCGCCTGTTCCCCATCGACTGCCTCAGCCACCACCTCCATATCCTTCTCCAGCTCCAGCATCCGCCTCAGCCCGTGGCGCACCACTGGGTGGTCATCTACCAGCAGAACCCGAATGCTCATTCTTCCTCCTTGCAATAGTAGGATGGAAATAAAAGCTGTCGAAGCTAGCTATTAATCATTTTTGCTATCGGCGAGAGCTCCTCAGGCACAGCATCCTGCAAGGCAAGGGTCAATGTGACACAGGTTCCTGCTCCCGGGGCGGAGTCTATAATCAGGGAGCCGCCCAGCGTCTCTGCTCTGTCTTTCATGCCACTAAGTCCCAACCGCTCCACTGAGTTGGCACCCTTAAGCACCTTGACGATGTCGAACCCTTTGCCGTTGTCCCTGATCTCTAGGCGGAGGTCATCGGGCTGAAAGCGGAGGATGACATTGACCCTGGTGGCTTGAGCATGTTTGCGCACATTGGCCAGGGCTTCCTGGGTGACACGATAGAGAGTGATCTCATAGACTCGGGAGAGGGTGGAGGGGGTGCCCTCAATTTGAAAGGAGCAGGCGATGCCGGTATCTATCTCAAAGTTTTGCAGATACTGATGTAGTGCCCCTACCAACCCGAATTGGCCTAAAGCCGGAGGCTGAAGATCGAAGATTACACGGCGAAGCTCTTTTATGCTTTGCTCGATGACGCTCCTAATCTCGGCAAGTTCCTGCCTCGTCTGGAGTAAATTGCCTTTGGCCAGGGTGTGATTGAAGGCTCGAATGTGATAGGAGGCGCCGACCATCCATTGAGCGGCGCCATCATGGATCTCCAGGGAGATCCTTCGCCTTTCATGCTCTTGTGCAATGAGGGTCTGCTTCAGCAGTTGCTC
This sequence comes from Chloroflexota bacterium, assembly GCA_015222405.1. Classification (GTDB taxonomy): domain Bacteria; phylum Chloroflexota; class Dehalococcoidia; order E44-bin15; family E44-bin15; genus JADFVG01. The sequence continues at coordinate 880 of JADFVG010000209.1, read as the reverse complement.
CACCCGGGCTTGCTGGGTTTTCACTCCGCTGAAGAGCCTTGCATTTTCAATGGCAATCGCTGCTTGACCGCACAAAATGGAGAGCAGCTCCAGATCACTGCGGGTGAAGGGAGACCCCCCTGTTTTGCTGCTTCTGAGGACCCCGATCACCCTGCATTTGACCACCAGGGGCAGGCAGAGCACTGATGAGACCCCCATTTTGTTCATCTCTTTTCTCAGCGGGTGGTCAACAGGGGTCTCATCAGTTAGCAGCAGCGGCTTTGCACTCTTGGCCACCCAACCGGCGAGCCCTTGGCCCACCTTCTCCTTAGCATGGTTCAGCCTCTCTGAAGTGCCAAGAACTGCCTTGACCTCCAGTTCTCGCTCCGCTTCATCAAGGAGCATCAGGGAGACGCCATCGGCCTCGGTCTCGGTCCAAATAATGTCCAGGATAACATCGAAAAGCTTCCCCAGCTCCATCTCGGACATCATGGTTTTGCTGATCTCAAGCAGGGGAAGCAGCGCCTTCAGCCTTTTGTTGTCCCGCAGGAGCCGCCTCTGCTCCAGGGCATCATCCACTGCTCTCTCTAGCTCGCTCGCGGTAAAGGGTTGTGACAGGAAGGCCTGGGGGCCAGCTTTGAGCCTCTGTGAGGCAGCATCGATGCCCCGCCGGTTGCCGAGGAGAATAATACCCAGGGCGGGATCGTTCTTTCTCACCATCTCGGCAAGAAACAGTTCTGCCGACTTGGGGGATTTGATGGCGGTGATGAGAAGGTCGAAGCGTCTCTCCCTCATCAGTTTAATAGCTTCTCTGCAGCCGGAAACACCAACTATCTTGTAGCTTTCCCCGATTAGGGTCTCGATCTTTTTCAGGAGGGAGTCTTGGCTTGCGTCCACCACT
>JADFVG010000029.1 GCA_015222405.1 Chloroflexota bacterium | reverse complement strand
TCACTGATATACTTCAGGTGAAGCTCTTTGATTCGGTTCTCCAGAGAACCATAATATTCAATCCACCATGCATCCTCGGGTAATGTGAAATACCCAACTACGTCATAGCCGCAGGCAGGGATTTGTTCCAGGTACTCTGGTACTGTCCTTATCCCTGAAGGGGCACAAGCCCCTTCCAGTAATTGTAGACCTCCTGTGGTGGATCTGGGTGTGACCAAGTCATTTCATGTACTACCAAGAACCTTTTGGGCTTAAGGAAACGTCGCCACTCCTTGAGGGCCCTTTCAAAACCAATAATGAATGTTGAGCCCTCGGCCCAGATGATGTCGAAGCTTTCATCTGGGCAATCGATATCGAACATTGAACATTTCACGATCCTGACACGGTCTGATAACCCTGCCTTTTCGATCTTTCTCGCCAGTCTATCTAGGAGAGGCTGGTTGATGTCCAACCCTACTATTTCTCCGTTACTTAACCTCGCAAGTTCCATAGCCGGGACACCAGATCCACAACCTATATCCAGAATGCGGGGTCTATCCAATTTGGGAATCACCTTGAATGCCTCCCTTGTGTATTTGGCGAGACCCTCTCTTAGAAGATCCTTATATATTTAGAGATAATAACAACATTACGGCTAAACGTTGCATCAGGGCAGACTTTCATGTAGGAAGTCGATCGTGGCATAGTACTATGGGAAAGGGTGGCCAGTGAATCAAGAGTTTAGGCAGTGTCTTGAAACCAAAAAGATCATTCCCTTCGCTAGGGGCAAAAACCTAGTTAAGAAGGAGCTCTCAGTTGCCAGAAGTGACCTATCGGATGCAAAGGCAGGCTATGAAAATGAGCGATACAAGTGGTCAACTATCCAGGCCTACTATGCCATGTTTCATGCTGCCAGAGCGCTTATCTACTCTCAGGGCTACCGCGAAAAGAGCCACTACTGCCTAGCTGTAGCTTTGAGGCCCTATTTGTAGACGAAGGCAAAATGGATGCTCAGTTAGTTCGTGACTTCCTTAATGCCATGAATCTCCGCGAATCGGCCGATTATCAGGCCGAGTTTTCTCAATCCGGAGCAAAAGCGGTTATTTCTTCAGCGGAGAAGTTTATAGAAACAGCAATTTCTGTTCTAGGTATTGGTGAGTAGTTTGTATGGCCCAGGAAGAAATAGGTAAGAAACGGGACCAGACAGATCAAACGAGTATGTGTTTTCAGAATCGTGGTTTGTTTTCTCACCACTTTTTACAGGCACGTCTACCTGAATGGAAAGAATGGAAAATCGACGCAGAGCTGACCCCTTTTCGCGAAAGTCTTTTATCACTGTATGAGTCCAAGAAGTCAATCCTGCCTCACCTTAACGAAGCACAAACAGAACTGGAGTTTGTGCAGCCGGTACTAGACCTCCTTGGCTACGCCAACAGCTACATAGTCCAAGCTCCCACTAAAGTTGGTCGGCGAACGAACCGGCCTGACTATGCCTTATTCCCAGATGAAGCAACAAAGGACAAGGCCTACACAAAAATAAAGAATAACGATTACACGCAGTGTATTGGAATTGCTGACGCCAAATACTGGGAGCGTGAGCTTGATCTGGCCAAATCAAGCGGGCGCGACACGTTTACAAACCAGAATCCGTCATTTCAGATAGCTGGGTATTTGACTGGTACAAGGCAAAACTGGGGAATTCTAACTAACGGCCGACTTTGGCGGTTATATAGCACCAAGTCTCATCTACCCCTGGGTAATTACTATCAGGTTGACCTAGTCCAACTCCTGGAAGAAGCTCCCGTAGGATTTCTGAAGTACTTCTATGTTTTCTTCCACAAGCAGGCTCTGCTTCAGGTTGATGGTAAGTCGCTTTTAGACCGCATTCTCGAAGGCAGCGAGGAATATACAGTTGAGCTTGAAACTAATATTAAGGAGCGTGCCTACGACGTAGTGGAACTCTTGTGCCGGGGTTTTGCCGCCGACTTTACACACGATCAACTAACTGATGGGACTCTAAAGAGTACCTATGATAACTCGCTGACACTTCTCTACCGTCTGCTTTTCGTATTCTATGCTGAGGCAAGGGAACTGCTGCCATCAACCACCAATGCTAGTTATCGCGAGAATTACAGCTTACAAAGATTAACCCACGACATTGACGAGATAGTTAAAAAGGGATATGAACTCAGCGCCAGCTCAACGCAGTACTATCACTACATTGGCAACCTTTTTGGCTCAATAAACAATGGTGATCCTAAGCTGGGCGTACCTGAGTATAATGGCGGGCTTTTTGATCCGACAGAGCACCCGTTTCTTGAGAAACACGCTATTCCTGATGCCTATCTGGTTCGGGCGATTCATCAGCTAGCGCGGATCACCGATAAGAAGCTAGGACGTGAGGTCGCTGTTGATTACAACACCTTGAGCGAGCGACATTTGGGCAGTATCTACGAAGGCTTGCTTGAGTTCAAACCGCTAATAGCACCACACAATCTGGTAGTCATTAAGGACAAGGGCAGTATAAAATATGCGCCGGCTACTAAGCATCCGGGGAAGAAAATCACCTACACAAAAGGCGACCTCTACCTTGCCAACGACAAAGGCGAGCGAAAGACGAGTGGCTCCTACTATACTCCTGAGTACATAGTGAATTACATTGTATCACCCCCCTTGACGGAAGAAGAAGTGTAGCGTTAGAATTGTGGTATGAGAATGAGAGTCAATCGCAATCACCCCTCAGAGATCAAGGATCGACCGCTGACCATGCAGCGGCGATTGCTTCTAGATACCCTGCGCCAGGCCAAGGGCCATTTGGATGCCAAGGAGTTGTATCGGCGAGCCATTGACAAGGACCCGCGCATCAGCCTTGCCACAGTCTACCGCAATCTGCGCCTGTTTAAGGAACTGGGACTGGTGGACGAAAGGCGCCTGGACGAGGTGCGCTGTTACTATGAGGTTAAGCGCTCCCCTGAACATCACCACCTGGTGTGTCGGGCGTGTAAACGCGTGGTCGAGTTTGAGAGCTCCATGGTTAACGAGCTAGTGGATGAGGTGCAGCGCAACAGCGACTTTGATGTCGTCAGAGCCGTCTTGTACCTTGAGGGCTATTGCCCGAAATGCAAGAGCAAGGAGAAGGCGCGCTAGTTTTCTTCTGCCGCATGGTGCGAATGCAACGTATCGGCATTACTCTGGTCGAGACCTGAAATGCCAAATATGACTGAAGTGCGGGGGGGGTGCCAGGCCATTGAGTGCCATAGCTAAAAGGGAAGGAGGAAACCCGAAATGCCACAAGTAGAAAATTTGCTCATCGTTGTCAATAGTGGAAGCGATAAGGCCTACAACCAGTATGCTGCCTACGTAGTCGCCTTTATGGCCAAGCAGATTGCAAAGATAAAGAACGTCACCATATACTATGGGCCCCAGGGCATCGGTATCACTAAGAAGGGGACACTAGCTGGCTTCCCTATTCAGGATTCAGTGAAAAAGCTGATCGCTGACCAGATTGAAGCCCTCTCCCCTTCAGACCTGCCCGACAATCTGGAACGACTGGCCCGCTATGAAAAGGATCAATTGGGGGTCAGCATTGTCTCTTGTGCGACGTTTAATGTAATCGATGGTTTGGCCACGACAGTAGACGATGTGTCCAATATCGAAGATTTCATAGCCCCGGTTAAGCTGCCGCAAGCCGCGGAAGCAATACTTGGCGCTGACAAGATTCTCTACTTCTGAGAAGAGCACGGGACTGGCACCCCCAAGAACAGGCGCTGATATCAACAAAAGGGTAACGGCAGTACGCTATGAGACGGGCAACCTGCTGGATAGGGCGGCAGCAAAGTCTAGCCCTAGGCAGGAAGGGGGCAATGCGATCACCCTGGTGAGAGGCAGCAGTTTGCTGAACCGGCAGTTGCTGGTTATGAGGTCGCTCGTGACAGCGGGTGTGGTCAAGACTTGGTGACAGAAGAATCCCTGAGGGAGCTCTTGCACATAGCCTGAAGCCTGTAGGTAAACCGGATCGAACGTGCAGTGAAAAGGGGGGACATCGTGACGAGCGCTCAAATAGATAAGCTTTGCACTGATTGGCTGAGGGAGAACTGCGGAGAGGAGGTCGCCTCGGGATACAGGCCTCACTCTCTAGCAATTCCTATGTTGAACTCCCCTGAACTGAACAATGCCCTAGAGACTCTAAGGCAGGTGTTGTCCATAGCTTTCGGTCCAGACGAATCGTTTGGAACCACAGACTACCATGAGGCCAGGAGAAAGCTTGGGGTACCGGAGGAGGATGTCACAATTCCAGAGGTTTTCATCAAAGCTTTCGCAGGAACACGTGAGTGAAGCTGAAAGACCCGCGCGTGCTGGAAATACCATTCAGCCCCGCTTTCCATCAGGTGGGCTATGGAGGAGGGTACGATGATAGTAGAGATTACAGGTCAAGATTTCGACGAGGCAGTGCTGAAATCTGACTACCGGTGTTCGCCTGTTTCATCGTTTCCCAGTGCGGGTCATGCCTTGCCCCTTGTCTGGCCATGAGGATCTGGCCAAAGAGTATGAGGGGAGAATAAAGTTCGTCATGATCGATATAGAAAAGGAGCACGAACTGGCGGACAAATACCATAT
>JADFVG010000028.1 GCA_015222405.1 Chloroflexota bacterium | reverse complement strand
CGCGACGAATATGAAGCTCATATCCTCGAGAAGCGCTGCCCGGCGCTAGCCTGCGAAGAGCTTATCGCTTACTACATCCTGCCCGAAAAATGCGAACGGTCCTGCGATGCCTGTGTCGGCAGCTGCTCCGTGGAGGCAATATACACCGGGAAGAGGGGGATAAAGGTCATCGACCAAGAGAAGTGCGTCAAGTGCGGAACCTGCCTTGATGCTTGCCCCCCTCAATACGATGCAATCAGAAGATTGTCGCCTCCCAGCCTGGTGCCACCTTCAAAGAAATAAAATGGATACGGTTAATCTGACAATCGACGGCATCCCAATAAAAGCGCCAAAGGGGGAAAAGGTGCTGTGGGCAGCGCTGGATAATGGCATCTACATCCCCAATCTTTGTGCCATTCGCCGCGCCAAGGAGCCCCACGCTGGCTGTCGACTTTGCTTTGTTGGGATCGAAGGGCGACCCGGTCCCGTGACCGCCTGCACCGAGCCGGTAGCCGAGGGGATGGTAGTGCACACCACCACTCCTGAGGTCAAGCGGCTGCGCCGCACCGCCGCTGAGCTACTCATTGCCACTGAGTGCCCCGACTGCCGAACATGCGCCAAGAACCGCCACTGCGAGCTGCAGAGGGTGGCGGCACATGTGGGGGTTAAGCTCAAGCCGCAGCGCTTGAGAAAAAGCCCCAAGTCCCTGGCCATAGACTCCAGCAATCCTTTCTTCATCCTTGACCCCAATAAATGCATTCTGTGCGGCAAATGTGTCTGGGTTTGCAGTGAAATCGTAGGTGCCGATGCTATCAACTTCACCTCTCGCGGCTTCGACGCTACGCCTATGTTTGATGAAAGCTGTGAGGCCTGTGGGGAGTGCGTTGCCATCTGCCCCGTGGGTGCCCTGGTAGAGAAGAACCTCAGGTGGCCCAAGCAGGAGGTGAAGACCATTTGCCCCTACTGTGCCGTGGGCTGTGGCATATATCTTGGACTGGACAATGGCGTTATCGTGAGTGTTCGTGGCGATGAGGAAAACCCGGTGAACAGGGGCAGCCTCTGTGCCAGAGGTCGTTTCGGCATCGCCGAGTTTGTTCACCACCAAGATCGCCTCACCACACCTCTGGTGAAGAAGGGAAGGGGGTTTGTGGAGATATCCTGGGAGGAGGCCATCGAACTTGTTGCCCGAAGATTGGCCCAATACAAGGGCGAAAAATTTGGCCTCATCTCCTCGGTCAAGAGCACCAACGAGGATAACTATATCCTTCAGAAATTTGCCCGCGTGGTGATGGGCAGCAACAATATCGACAGTAGCGCTCGCCTCCGTGATGGCCCCACCCTGGTGGCCCTGGGCGAAAGCTTCGGCGCTGGCGCTATGTCCAACCCCATGGATGACATCGAAAGTGCGGCTTGCATCTTTGTCATCGGAACCAACCCCACATCCTCCCACCCCATCCTGGGGCAGCGGATAAGGCGGGCGGCGAGGAATGGAGCAAAACTCATCATCGCTAACCCCAGAGAGATCGATCTCTGCCGCCATGCCAGTCTGTGGCTCAGAAATCGCCCCGGAAGCGACCTCGCCCTGCTCATGGGCATGATGCGCATTATCATCGATGAAGGGCTGGCTGACCTATCATTTATCGAGGCGCGATGTGAGAATTTCGATGCCCTAACAGAGTCGTTATCCCGATTCGACCTGAAGCTTGCCGAGGAGCTCAGCGGTGTCCCCCAGCAACTGATAACGGATGCGGCACGCACCTACGCCGGGCTTAAACCGGCCACCATTCTCTTTGGCTCCGGGCTCACCCAGCATATCCACGGCACCGAAAACGTTTATGCCCTTGCCAACCTGGCCATGCTCACTGGAAACATTGGCCAAGCTTCAAGCGGGATATATCCCATCAAGGGAGAGAACAATGCTCAGGGTGCCTGTGACATGGGCGCCCTGCCCGGTCTCCTTCCCGACTATCAGCCGCTCAGCGGCCCCGATATCAGGGAGAAATTCGAGGCTGCCTGGGGCTGCCCCCTGAGCCCCAACCCAGGGCTGACCCTTGGCGAAATGCTGGATACCGCCAATGAAGGGAGGATACAGGCGCTCTATATTGTGGGTGCGGACCCAGCGCTGGACATGGCCAATATCCAACAGGTTCGACAGGCGCTGAAGAGACTGGAATTCCTCGTGGTTCAGGATATTTTCCTCACCCAAACTGCGCGCCTGGCTGATTTGGTGTTGCCGGCAGCGAGCTTCGCCGAGAAGGATGGAACCTTCACCAATATCGAGCGCAGGGTGCAGCTGGTGCGGCAGGCCATCGAGCCCATAGGCGATTCCAGGCCTGATTGGCAGATTGCGTGCCGGATTGCCCAAAAAATGGGGGCCACGGGCTTCGATTTTGAGCACCCGTCACAGATTATGGACGAGGTGGCAAGTCTTTTGCCCAGCTATGGTGGCATCTCCCACCAGCGCCTGGAGGATGGGGGCATACAATATCCCTGCCCGTCAAAGAACCGCCCGGGAACCCCACGCCTCCACACCAAGACCTTCATCCGGGGAAAGGGCAGGTTTACGCCTTTAGTTTATCGGCCACCAGCAGAAGAGCCAGATGATGAGTATCCCCTGATGCTCACCATTGAGCGCAGCCTCTATCACCAGGGCAACATGAGCCGAAAGGTGAAGGGGCTTAACACATTGCGACCCGAGGAACTGGTGGAGATCAATCCCCTGGATGCTGCCAATCTCGGGGTTGCCGATGGTGAATCGGTGCGGGTAATCTCACGGCGGGGCGTCGTCAAGGTCAAAGCAAAGATAACAGAGGCTTCACCCCCGGGGGTAGTATGCATGAGCTCAAACTTCGCTGAGAGACCGGCGAATCTGCTGACCAATTCAACGCTGGATGCATCGTCTAAAACCCCTGAACTGAAGGTGTCTGCGATAAGAATAGCGAAAACCTGAAATTCAATCTGCATCCAGCACCAGGGCCACTGCCCCCAAAACACCGGCATCAGTCCCCAGCCGACCTATCTCAATACGCACAGCCTTGGCTGGCAGCTCAATGGCGCGCTCCTTGACCACTTCCGCCGCCGGGGCTAAAAGTAGCTGACCCATCTGAGATAATCCACCCCCAATCAAGATGAGCTCGGGGTTGAAGATATTGATCAGGTTGACCAGACCCACCCCCAGATAGTAGCCAGTGCGCCGAATTAAGTCGCTGGCCAATTTATCGCCCTGCTCGGCAGCCAGGAAGACGGTGTGGGCGCTTACCTTGTTGAGATCGCCGTTAGCAAAGCTCAAAATGGTGGTTTGAACCCCTGCCTCGATCTGTCTCACCGCTGCTGCGGTCAGGGCCGTCCCCGAGGCGAAGGCCTCCCAGCAGCCGAGGTTGCCGCAGTTACAGCGAGGCCCCTGGTCATCGATAATCATGTGTCCTATCTCCCCAGCGGTGCCCGATGTGCCACGATAAAGCTGGCCATTGACTATTATCCCGCCACCGATTCCTGTGCCCACGCCGACATAAATAAGATTATCAATGCCTACCCCTGCCCCAAAGCGATGCTCACCCAAGGCAGCAACGGTAACATCGTTATCCAGGCAGGTAGGAAGGCCAAATTCCCGCTGGATGATATCTCTTAGAGGGACATTGACCCAACCGGGGAGGTTTGGAGCGGAGGTAATCACGCCGCTGGCGACCTCACAGAAACCGGCAACTCCAATCCCGATGCCAGCAATGTTAGCTGGCGATGTCACTCGGGGGGAGGCCATCACCTGTTTGATCGACTGAATCACCCGCCCTATGACTTCCTCAGGCCCCTGCTCAGCGCAGGTATCCCTACCGTCGCGGGCTTTAATATCGACCTTGGCGTCCGCCACTATGGCACTGATCTTGCTCCCACCGAGATCAATCCCCAAAATCAATTGCCCCTGCTTGTTTGAAGACTTCATATAACCTCCTCAATGAGTCCATACCTATAAATGTGACACAGAACATTAGTATAATACATGGGTAGCTGGTTAATCCAGTTCCAGGGGAAAAGTATAGATGATGTTGCTCAACAGGGCAAGTTGAAGGTGCTGACTCAGGACTGAAGAGGCCTGATCGAGGTCAGTTAAAGTTTGCAATTAGAGGAGCTCTTTCTCGCTGAGGTCCACAGCGCGCTGGAGCTCGGCCTCAAGCTGAGGCGGCAGGCCCTCGATGTCAACGCTCAAGAATCCCCTTACGATGGCGGCTATCGCTTGGTCACGGGAAAGCCCCCGCGCCATGAGGTACTCTATCTCCTCCTCAGCGATTTTACCCACCGCTGCCTCATGGGATAGGTCCACCCCCTCAACCAAACCCTCAAGCTCGGGGATGGCGTGTATTCTCCCCTCCTCGGAGAGGATCAGCCCCCGGCACTCCAGATGCCCCTTGACCGGGGCAACCTGACCCACCAGGTGACCACGGGCGATGATAGTGCCTCCGGTGGTGATCGCCCGTGACACAACCTCAGCCCTGCTTCCCCTGGCGGCGAGGATCGCCCGAGAACCGACATCCATTAGTGTGCCCGGAGCGGCAACGAGAACGCTGTTGAAGCGCACCAGGGCATCCTCACCAAGGCATTGCGCCGTAGGGTACATCTGCAAGGTGCGCACCGGCTTGAGGCACATATAATTGCTTAAAAACACGCCGCCTTCCTCAATAATTATCCCGCTGCGAGGGCGCACCGCCATCTTGGGTGCCCAATTGTGGATCATGGTGAAGGTCAGCTTGGCCCCCTTCTTGACATAGAACTCAGAAATCCCGATGTGAAGGCCCTCCTGCTCGATCGGTGCGGTGGCACAGCCGGTAATGATGTGTAGCTCCGAGCCCTCCTCGGCGATGATCAGGTTATGCACGTTCTGGGCCAAACCATGCTGGGCGAGGTAAAGGCATGCCTGAATCGGCTGGATGGCCTTTACCCCAGGAAGTGCCCGTATGAAATAGCCATGAGTCTGATGGAGTTCCGCCTGGGCAGTGAATTTATCGGCGTCAACAGCTACCGCTCGCCACCAGTAATCCGAGAGCCAAGGATGTTTCTCCAAAGCCTCCTGGCTGCTCATCACCTCCAGCCCCTCCTGCCCCGCTTTGCTATGGATCACTGAGTGGTCTACCTGGAGGAAGGTGCCCGACCGCTGAGAAGAATCATCCAGTATCACCCCTGTCTCCAGCATGCGCTCCTTGGTTTCCAGCGGGAGGCGAGAGGGGTCATCTTGATAAGGATGCTCCTTAGCAACCTTGGAGTAGGCATCGAGATCGATGTCATCCCCCAGGGAAGCGGCCTTTTCCCGTGCCCTTTCCGCTCTCTCCCTAGCTGCTTTAGATCTTGCTACTTCTGGCATACTGCACATCCCTCATAGCCGTGAGTCTTTATGCTGGACAAAATCTGCCTCGGATTCCCGCGACACCAAATGCCGCCATAGAGAAGGACACAAGCCCGATCGGCATTGACATAATCCAGGATATGTCCGGTGTGGGTGATGATGAGGCCAGATTTGGTTCTACTGCGCATCCGATCCTCCTGCAAAAGCTCGTTGATCATCTCCCCCACCAGGGAAATGTTGACCAGATCGACCCCTGAATCAGGCTCATCAAGAAGGATGAATTCCGGGCTCTGGGCCATCAGTTGCAGAAGCTCGGAGCGCTTGACCTCGCCGCCGGAAAACCCATAGTTCACCTCCCGATCTAAGAGGTCAACCAGGTTTAACCTCTGCGCCATCTCATCGATAACATAACCGTCTTCCCTTTCGCCAAGGCAAGCCCGCACCATCTCCCTCATCTTCACCCCTCGCACCACCGGGGGACGCTGAAAGAGGATGCCAATACCCATTCTGGCCCGCTCATCCACGGGCAGATGGGTTATATCCTGGCCCTTGAAAACAATCCTGCCCTTTGTCACCCGATAGCGAGGGAAGCCCATTATCGCCATCAGCAGCGTAGTCTTGCCGCTGCCGTTGGGACCAAAAAGAACAAGGGTCTCACCAATGTCGACGTTAACGCTAATGTCATGGACTATCCCCTTGCCCTCTACCTCCACACTCAGGCCTTCGATTTCTAACATATCCCCACCTCCAATAAAGACTAGCCCAACCACAACCAATTATAATTTTAATTCCTCCTCCATCTTTATGCAATGCCCAAAAGCACATCCCTTGGCAAAGTTGCTATTGTGTGATATTTTGGCTAGAATAACCAGTATATCGGAGGAAGCTGATGCCGCGGGTTGCCCAGGATATTACCGAGGTGGTGGGAAATACCCCTCTTGTCAGGCTGAAGAAAATGAGCCACGGTCTGGGGGCAGAAATTCTGGCCAAGCTCGAGTTTTGCAACCCCTGTGCCAGCGTCAAGGACAGGGTTGGGGTCTCGATGATCATGGCTGCGGAAAGGATGGGTGCGATCAAGGAAGGCACAGTAATCATCGAGCCTACCAGCGGAAATACAGGGATCGCTCTCGCCTTCGTCTGCGCTGCTCGGGGCTATCGATTGATCCTCACCATGCCCGATAACATGTCCCTGGAGCGAAGAAGGATCCTGGCTGCCTTCGGCGCCGAGCTGCTGTTAACCCCAGGGGCAGAGGGGATGAGAGGGGCACTGAGAGCGGCAGAGAGACTGGTTGCCAAGACGCCAAATTCCTTTATGCCGCAACAGTTCCGAAACCCAGCCAATCCCCAGATACACCGGGAAACCACGGCCAGGGAGATCTGGAGAGACACAGAGGGCAAGGTGGATATCCTGGTTTGCGGTGTCGGCACCGGGGGCACAATCACTGGGGTGGCCGAGGCGATAAAGAGGAGAAAACCAGGCTTTCGAGCCATTGCCGTGGAGCCGACGGATTCCCCCGTTCTCTCCGGAGGCAAGCCCGGCCGACACCAGATCCAAGGCATTGGCGCCGGATTCATACCCCAGGTGCTGAGGATGGACCTGATTGATGAGGTGATCACCGTTACCACTGAAGATGCGATCACGACCACAAGGAGATTGGCTAAAGAGGAGGGGATATTGGGCGGCATATCCTCAGGAGCGGCAACCTGGGCCGCGCTGGAGGTGGCGAGCAGGCCTGAGAACAAGGGTAAGCTCATCGTCGTAATTCTCCCCGATGCCGGGGAGCGCTACTTAACCACCTCGCTTTTCCAGGAGTAAGCAACTGAGGTCAGGATAATGTTCAAGATGTTAAGAGAGGACATTCGAACCACCTTTGCCAAAGACCCAGCGGCGAGGAGTACCTGGGAAGTCCTCTGTTGCTATCCAGGACTTCACGCCCTGTGGCTTCATCGCCTGGCCCATTTCCTCTGGCGGCATAGGCTTCGCTTTCTCGGTCGCCTCCTCTCTCAACTCAGCCGATTCGCCACTGGAATCGAGATTCACCCTGGAGCCAGCATTGGCCACCGCTTCTTCATCGACCATGGAATGGGGGTGGTCATCGGGGAGACTGCTGAGATCCGGGATGATGTGCTTCTCTACCAGGGGGTAGTGCTGGGGGGAACAACCCTGGAGAAGAAGAAGCGCCACCCCACCATAGGCAACAATGTGGTTATTGGAGCCGGGGCAACACTCCTTGGCCCCATTACTATTGAGGATGGGGCTAGAATCGGTGCTGGCTCGGTAGTGGTGCAGTCAGTGCCGCCAGGGGCTACCGTGGTCGGTGTGCCGGGGCGGGCAGTGGCCGAGGAAAGAAGGGCGGTATTGGATCTGGAACATGGGAGATTGCCCGACCCGGTAAGTGAGGCAATCAAGCACGTCCTCGAGGAGCAAGAGCATTTAGCCCAGCGCCTGAAAAGGTTGGAGCAATCGCTCAAGGTTCATGGTGTCCCAGCGGAGGACGAGCCACCAAAGGAGCCGCCGCAATCACGTGAGGATCAAAGCATGGCGCATGGATAGCAGGCGAAGGTAGGATAAAGGAATTTCAAACCTGTGGAGGTGGAGAGAGTTGACGAAAACTATTGCCGAAATCAATGAAAAGATTCGCAAGGGGCAGGCTGTAGTGGTAACAGCCGAGGAAGTGATCGACCTAGTGAAGAAGAAAGGCGTGGAGAAGGCTGCACAAGAGGTGGACGTGGTAACCACGGGAACCTTTGGCCCCATGTGTTCCTCGGGCGCCTACTTCAACCTGGGACACTCCAAGCCAAAGATAAAAGTCGGCGGTGGCAGAGCCTACCTCAACGACGTCCCCGTCTATACCGGCCTTGCCGCGGTGGACATCTTTCTCGGTGCCACTGCCCTACCCGACGATGACCCCAGGAACAGGGTTCATCCCGGTCCCTTCAACTATGGTGGCGGTCATGTCATAGAGGAGCTGGTGGCAGGCAAAGATGTAAGGCTAGCGGTAACCGCCTACGGCACAGATTGCTACCCGAGGAAGAGACTTGAAACCTGGATCAACATAAAGGACATGAATGAGGCGGTGCTGTTCGACATCAGAAATGCCTACCAGAATTACAACGTGGCGGTGAACCTCTCCGATAGGACTCTCTATACCTATATGGGGGTGCTGAAGTCCAACCTGGGGAATGCCAACTACTCCACAGCAGGCCAGCTCTCTCCGCTATTCAATGACCCCTATTATAAGACCATCGGCATCGGGACCAGGATATTCCTCGGCGGTGGGATCGGTTATGTGGCCTGGCATGGAACTCAGCATAACCCCAGCGTGCCCCGCTCAGATAACGGGGTGCCGAGAACAGGGGCGGGGACTCTGGCGGTGATCGGTGACCTGAAGCAGATGAAGCCCCAGTGGCTGGTGGGAACCAGCATGCTTGGCTATGGTTGCACCTTGACCGTAGGCATCGGAGTGCCGATACCCATCCTCTCCGAGGAGATACTGCGCTATACCACGGTGAAGGATGAGGATATCTTCGCACCCATCGTGGATTACTCTGAGGCCTATCCCCAGCGAAGCCCGGATATACTGGGGGAGGTGAGCTACGGCGAGCTGAAGAGCGGAAGGATACCAATTCAAGGGAAGGAGGTACCCACCGCCTCGCTTTCCAGCTATCCCAAGGCGGTGGAGATCGCCAATACGCTCAAAGAATGGATACAGAAAGGGGAGTTCCTGCTCACCGATCCAGTGGCGCCATTGCCCGGGGTGGAGGCGGGGATAACCTTCAAGCCGTTGCAGGAGCGTCCCATAGAGGAGTAATGGAGGTCGGAAAAAATGACTGTTGCTAAAAGGGTAGTGTTACATTTTCCCCCTCGTCTGGTGGAGAAACCGATAATCTACCACCTGGTTAAGGATCATAACCTGGTGCTCAATATCCTCAAGGCATCGGTGACACCAAAGGAGGAGGGGCTTCTGGTCCTGGAACTAAGCGGCGCACGAAAGGACTACGACAAAGGCATCCGCTATCTCACGGAAGCAGGGGTCAGGATTCAATCCCTGGGTCAGGACGTCATTCGCAACGAGGCTAGGTGCACTCACTGTGGGGCTTGTGTCGCTATATGCCCTACAGGTGCCCTGGCCCTCGATCCTACCACCAGGCGGGTGAATTTTTATCCCGATAAGTGCACCGCCTGCGAACTCTGTGTGCTGGCATGCCCCCCAAGGGCAATGGAGGTTCACTTCTAGTCCATGTATCAGCCCAGAACTTATCGCCATTGGATCAAGGATAAGGACCTAGTTTCCTTCCATGTAGCGCTCAAGGAGACCGACCTCCACCTTCGAGCGCAAAGCAACCTCAGAAGGGAGGCGCTGCGGGCAATCCAAAAATGTCGCACCCCGTTGGAGCGATATATTGAGCGCCATCCCTCTTTTCTCACCGCCCTGGAGCCTGCTCCCGTGGCCGAAGATGCCCCCAAAATGGTGAGGGAGATGGCTGAGGCGGCACAAAAGGCAGGAGTAGGCCCCATGGCAGCAGTGGCAGGGGCAATTGCCGAGGAGGTAGGGAGAGAGCTGATGGAATTATCCCCAGAGGTAATTGTGGAAAATGGGGGCGACATCTTCCTCAACACCCTGAAGCGGAGACTGGTGGGGATTTATGCCGCACAGTCCCCATTTACGGGAAAAATCGCGCTTCAGATCGAGGCCGAGGAAACGCCTCTGGGTATCTGCACCTCTTCAGGAACGGTGGGGCACTCCTTGAGCTTGGGCAGGGCAGACGCTGTTATCGTGCTCTCGCCCTCTGCTGCCCTGGCAGATGCTGCCGCCACCGCTATCGGCAACGTGATCAAAGATGCCGCCGACATCCCCAGGGGGATAGACTTTGCCCAGGGCATCGTGGGAGTAAAAGGGGTGCTGATCATCAAGGGCGACCAGATTGGAATCTGGGGCGAGGTAAAAATCGGCGCCTTGGAAGAGGACGTTTCGCCCCGTGGCTGAGCACGTCATCGTAGCCCATCATTCTATGCTACACCGGGCATAAAAAAGGGCTTAGAACGGCTGAAATCGTGATTTTTGCGCCTTGAGTCGGGATGAGATATAAAGTAAGGGTTATATTGGCCCTAGTGATAGCAAATTTTTGGCAATCTCAATGCCTCAGCCAAACCTCCCCGGAATCGTGGCGTGGCAAAAGCGGCAGCTCCCCTGTTTCAGGTTGTACTCCACAATATCAAAGCCATACCTTCTGATCAGGAGGCGGCCACACTGGTGACAGTAGGTGTTTTCTCCAGAATGCCCCGGGACATTGCCCGCATATACATAATGTAACCCTTCCTCCAGGGCAATCTGCCTCGCCCTTTCCAGGGCATCCAAAGGGGTAGGTTTGAGGTGGGATAGCTGGAGGTGAGGAAAGAAGCGAGTAAGGTGCCACGGGGTATAAGCTCCCAGTTCTTCTCTTATCCAGCGTGCGATCCCCCTTATCTCACCCTCATCGTCATTGTATCCCGGGGTGAGGTTGGTCACCAGCTCAACGTGCATCCCCCACCTTTTTTTCGCCCGTTCGGCCGCCTGAAGAACAGGAGTGAAATCTGTTATGTGAGCAGTCCTGGCGTAAGAAGTGCGGGAAAAACCCTTTATATCCATCCGGTAGACATCGAGGTAGGGCCCAATGGCATCCAGAGCTTCCTCGGTGATATAGCCATTGGTCACGTAGTTGGTATAAAGGCCCTCTTCTTTTGCCAGTTTGGCGCCATCCACGGTGTATTCCAGCCAGATAGTGGGTTCGTTAAAGGTCCAGGAGATGCCGAGGCAATGGTATCTCTTAGCCAGTGAAATCAACTCCTCCGGTGACAGGTAGCTAGCAGGCCCACCCCTGGAATGAGAAAGCTCCCAGTTCTGGCAGCCGGGGCAGCGGAAGTTGCACCCCAGCGCCCCCAGAGAGAGCCAGCGGCTGCCGGGATAAAAGTGAAACACCGGCTTTTTCTCTATCGGGTTTATGGAGAGAGAAGCGACTTCGCCATAGATCAAGGTGAAAAGCCTCCCCCCTTGGTTCTGGCGGGTGAAGCAGAAACCCCTCTTCCCCTCGCCGAGGACGCAGTGGCGAGGGCAGGTATTGCACCTCACCCTTTCACCTATCTTCTCATACAGCAGAGCTTCCCGAATCAAAAGAGCCCCCGCATCGCTCACGGGATTAGTCACTCCCCCGCTTCCTCCACCAGTGTCTCAAGCTCCCTTTTCATTCTCTGCCAGTGGGTGCCCCGCCAGTAGATTCGATGACAGGAGGGGCATTCTACATACCGAGACTGTGTCTGGAAAACATAGGGCGGCACCAGGTCTTTGACCTCCGCCTTCCTCCTCGGAATCAGAGTCTGGTTGCACTCCAGGCAGCGGGTGAACTGCCTTTCTAGATCCAAATTCATCGCCTTCACCACCTGGCGCAGTTGATCCTTGACTTCATCCCCTTCAATGAGAATGGCTTTCAACCTTCCGCTGGTGACCACCCTACGCATCATGATCTGGGTGTCCTTAGTCAGCACCACCCGCCGCTCCTTGAGGCCAATAGAGACCAGCCCCCGATCGTCGATGTAATTGATAAAAGCGGCATCATAGCCCATCATTCTCAGCCACCGCGCCAACCTGCCGACATTGGTGTCCACTACAAACTTAGGTCTCATCAATATCCCCACTCTCTAAAAAAGGATCTTCATCCCTTCATAGCCCAGGGTTATCTCCTGATCTCGCTTTCCATCCTACACCACCCTCTCCGCTTCCACCCTTAATCGTCTTGCCCGTACCAGATAGATCAGGGGGATGCTCACCATGGTGATACCCATCTTAACTACGTACTGCCCCCCAATCAAGTCCGGCACATCGTAGCCAGAGACACCACCAAAGGCGATGGTGATAAAGATGATGCTATCAAAGAAAGTGGAAACGGCATTGCTCACCAGTACCCTGGCCCATTTATATCTTCCTATTCGCCGCCGCCACCAGGCGAAGATCTCGACATCGATGAGAGAGGCAATCAGATAGGCAGTGAGGCTGGCGGTAACGATGCGCCAGGTGGGGCCCAGCACCCCGGCGAAAGCCTCCTGATCCGGGTAACCAGAGGCTTCCGGCAAGGCGATGGCAAACTGGCAATAAATGGCAAGCAGAACATTGGCAGCAAAGGCAGCATAGATCACCTGACGCGCCCGCTGCTTGCCCAACCTCTCGTTGATGAGGTCAATCAAGGTGAAGGTCAGGGCGTAGATGAAAACAGCGGCAGGCACTACAATGCTGCCCAGCTCTACCGGCTTAGTGGCAGTAACATTGGCAATTACCTGGCAGGCGATGTAAAAGCCAATAAGCAGGATGACCACTGATCTTTTCCTTAGTCAGGGAGCGATAAGGGGGCTTCCTTCATATCCAGCGTTTGAGCCGGAAGTAGGCCAGCATGCCCCCGGAGATAGCGAGCGATATCAATATGATGGAGGTAAAGGCAAGGGAGCTATCCTCAAAGGGGAGCGAGACATTCATGCCATAAAGACTGGCAACCAGCAGCAGGGGGAGAAGAATGGTGCCCAGAATGGTGAGCATCTTCATTATCTCAGTGGTGCGGTGGGAGAAGAGAGAATCGCTGGTGTCAAACAGCCCCTCCACTATCTCTTTATATTCCTCCAATGTCTCGCCGATCTTGCCGATGTGGTCGCCGATGTCGCCGTAGTAGACGTCGAGGTCCTCCCTGAGGAAGGGGTAGTCCTTCTCCTCCAGGGATTTGAAGATAGCAGGCTGGTGACGAATGATACGACGATAGGCCATGATATCGCGCCTGAGGACCGAGATCTCCCGCACCGTATCCCGAGCCTGGTCGCTGAAGAGCCGGTCCTCAGCCACCTCCACATTGGCGATGATCCTGTTCATGATGGGGAAACAATAGTCCACCAGCCGGTCGAGGATGCGGTAAAGGAGATAGCCAGAGCTGCGGCCCATGTTCTCCTCCCACGCCCGCTCATTCTGCTGGCAGTCCTTAAACAGCTTCGCCAGCGGCTTGAGGTCTCCGCCATGCACCGTGACCACAAAGTCCGCGCCGATGAACACCGAGACCTGGCTGGGTATGGTTACCCCGGCTGCTTTATGGAATACGGGGAAGTGGAGCACCAAGAAGAGGTAGTTCTCATACTCGTCGATCTTGGGCAACTCGATCCTGGAGAGGCAGTCCTCCAGGTCCAAAGGGTGGAAAAGGTAATTCCGGGCCAGATACTCGATATCCTTTGTCGTGGGCTTTTCCACGTTGACCCAGGTGAGCCTGCCCCACTTGATCCACTCTATATTTAGTTCCTCTTCTCTTTTGGTTACCGGAGCTACAGTCATATCGCCACCACCCCCTTTCCTGCTTGCCTCAGGAAATACCCACCTATTCTACCATAATCTCAGAAACTAGCAACCTTGCCCCAGAAGGTCACCAAGGATCAGCTTTGCCGCCTCCTTGTCCAAGGGCTCATTGTTGTTGCCACACTTGGGGGATTGGATGCAACTGGGACAGCCGGCCTCACAGGGGCACTCCGAGATAACCCCTAGCGTTGCTCGCCACAGCTCGGTCACCAGTTCGAAGCCCTTATGGGCAATGCCGATGCCGCCGGGATAAGCGTCATAGATACATATCTGAGCTCTTCCCGTGTCGGCATGGAGCGGGGTGGAAAGACCGCCAATATCGTTCCGATGGCAAAGGGCGAAAAGAGGAAGCAGGGCGATGGCAGCATGCTCTAGGGCGTGCAGCCCTCCAGCAAAATCAAGATCACTCGCCGCCAGCCGCCAAGCGGTCTCCTGCGGTATATCGAACCACAGGGCGACCGTAGGGAAGGTCTGGGATGGCAACTCCAAGGGCTCTTCCCCAATGACCTCTTCTGTGAACTGCCTCTTCTTTTTGAAGCCCAGCACACTGGTGGTGACCTCCACCTCGCCCAGATAGACCTTTACCGCCCCCGCTCGTTTCACTTGATTCTGCTTGAGAATTCTTATTTCGGTGATATCCTTTGTCTCGGTGTAATAATCGGCATCTATTGGCACCGCAGAGGCGGTGCGTGCTCCCAGGTCAAGTTCAGTAACAAGATAGGCTTCGCCCTGATGAAGATAGATGGCGCCGGGATGAACCTGAAAGAAGGCGACCGCCGCCTCGACCGTCTCCAACTCCCGATATCCCTGGGAGGCATCGACCACCGTGTAGCGCTCCGATGAGGTGGTGCGGATATTCACCTCCTCAGCAGGGTAAGCTAGGTCTGGTGAGGGATACCACCTTCCCTGCCGCTCCCGGAGCAAACCCTGCGCCTCCAGTTCTGCCCTCGCCTGGGTGAAGCTCTGGCCGAAAAGCTCGCCATCCCCATCATGTAAAGGGTGCTCCCAGGCGGCACACAGCAAATGGGGCTTGAGGATGTGAGGGTTCCCCGGGTTGGTGAGGGCATTTTCGAAGCTTTTGCCGAAGAAGGCCTCAGGATGGCGCATGAAATACTGGTCCAGGGGGTTATCCAGGCCGATGAGGAAGCTAAGTGACCTTTCCCCCCTCCTTCCACTCCGCCCCGCTTGCTGCCAGGTGCTGGTGATGCTCCCCGGGTAGCCAGTGAGCACTGTGGCATCAAGGTCGCCGATATCAACCCCCAATTCCAGAGCGGTAGTCGCCGTCACCCCCAAGAGCTCTCCCTCGAAGAGCTGGCGCTCGATCTGGCGTCGGTCCTCAGGGAGATAGCCAGCGCGATAGGGCTTAATCCTGGCGGCGAACTCCGGCTTCTCGTTGACAAACTGATCTCTGGCGTAGATATAGATTAGCTCGGTGAGCTTTCTCGACCGAGCGAAGGTGATGGTGCGTAGCCCCCCTGTTATCAGCTCAGTGAAAAGGAAAGTTGCCTCGCTGTTGGCGCTGCGCCGCGCCGACCTTGCCCGGTCAATAGTGGGTGGATTCCAGAAAACGAAGTCCTTCCCCCCATAGGGAGAGCCATCATCATCGATGACCTCAAAGGGCAGACCCACCAGCCTCTCGATATGCTCTCCGGGGTTGGCAATGGTGGCTGAGGAGGAGATGAATTGAGGGTTTGAGCCGTAGAGGGCGCAGAGCCGCCTCAGACGACGCAGTACATTAGCAACGTGAGAGCCAAAGACGCCACAATAAATGTGGGCTTCATCCACCACAACGTACTTCAGCCGCCGCAGAAACCGGGACCAGGACTGATGATTGGGGAGGATGCCGAGGTTGAGCATATCGGGGTTGGTAAGCACAATTTGGGCTGACCTCTTTATTTCGCCTCGCTCCTGAGGCGGGGTATCACCATCAAAAGTGGCGCACCATATCCCCAGGGGCCCAACCAGCTCCTCCAGCCCCCGGAGTTGGTCCTGTGCCAGCGCCTTGGTTGGGAAAATGTAGAGCGCGCAACTCCGTTTTTCCCTCAACATCCTATCTAATACGGGAACATTGTAGCACAGGGTCTTGCCACTGGCGGCCGGGGTGACGACGAAGATATTCTTCCCCGTGCGGGCAGTGTTTATCGCTTGCGCCTGATGGCTATAGAAGGGAAAGAAACTCAATGACTCAAGGTGGCTCTGGAGCACCTCATGAAGGGGCTCCTTCAGCTCCCCATATCTTGCCTCCCGGCTTGGCACCTGCTCCACGTGGACAATCTGGCCCCTATAGGGAGGAAGCGTGGCAACATGGTTCAAAAAGGCTCGGGTATCCATTTTAGCCCTTTCTAAAGGGCGTGGAGGATTTCTATCTCATAGTCGAGCATCTCGGCATCAAACCTGCACAGCTCTATGAAAGCTACCACCTTTGATAGCATCTCGTTGGCATGCTGAGGACTGGTGCTGACGCAGGTTATGCCCAGGGCCAGCATTTGCCACAAGTCGTGGTCATCGACTTCGGCTATGGAAACATTGAACCTGTTCTTCACCCGCTCGGTGATCGACCTTAGGGTTTGCCGCTTACCCTTGAGGGTTTCATTCTCTGGCAGGCGAAGCCTAACCTTGCACACACCAATATTCATGGCATCCTCCAAAAAAGAAACTGGGACGCCGTTAACATAAGAGTCCAAGGACGTCCCAGCTTCTCAAGGCATGCAATCGCTAGCGACGATCTCTCATTTGGGCAAAGCACTCTCTGCAATACACCGGGCGCCCACTCCTGGGCTCAAAGGGAACTTCACACTCCTTGCCGCAAGAAGCACAAACTGCAGTGTGCATCTGGCGAGGTGCTCCATACCCGCTATAGCGACTTTGGCGCCTTGACGTTCGACACTCTGGACAGCGACTGGGTTCGTTTTGCAGCCCGCGAGTCTGGTAGAATTCCTGCTCGCCAGCAGTGAATGTGAACTCTTGGCCGCAATCACGACACACCAGAATCTTGTCCGCTAAAGCCATATCGGACCTCCTTTTCCATTGGTGGTTGCCCCTTGCCGATCGACCTTGCGCCTCAAGACCCTGTTTTATCGGATTGGTAGCACCTGAAAGGGGTATAGAGCCTAACACCCTAGCAAACCACTAAGCCACTTTACCTAGACCGTGATCCCGAAACACGGCACCGAATTGAGACAACACCTTGATTCAGTATACAATAATAGCTTACCAAAAGCAACCCCGTGTACTCGTCCAGTACATTAGTGACACATCACCTCCTCTCGTTGAGATTCTTGCCAGCATTCCAGGAACTTAAGCGGGGT
>JADFVG010000027.1 GCA_015222405.1 Chloroflexota bacterium | reverse complement strand
TGGGACAACTTAAACTAGAACTATCTTCACCGATAGCTTGGCGAACTTCAAATTTCTGCCCACAGTGCGCACACTGGTATTCATAGATTGGCATAGCTTAGCTCCCCTTTCCCAGCTCTTCAAGACGGCGCTGGATTTCATTTAGCTGTTGGCCCAGCGTCTGAGCTTGAGATCTGAGCATCTCCATCTCTTGCTCCGGGCTCATTGCTTGAGGCGCTGCTTGAGGCATTATTCCTGGCCCCATGCCTCTGCCCATACCCATACCCATTCCCCTTCCTCCACCCATGCCCATTCCCCTTCCTCCACCCATGCCCATTCCTCTACCCGTACCGGGCCCCATACCCACTCCCATCCCATAATGACTGCCTACACTGGGTTGAGCGCTTGATTGAAACCTCCCTTCTTTGAAGGCTTCAATAGCGTCCTTTATCCTACCCGAAACACCGGTGATCACTTGAATCCCCGCTGCCGAAAGGGTCTGGTAAGCGTTGGGCCCACAATTACCTGTGAGCACGACCTCTGCCCCTTTACTGGCAATCATCTGGGCGGTGCTGATGCCTGCCCCCCCAGCAGCCATAGCATTAGAGTTATCCAAGGTCTCAAACTCCATGCTCTGGGCGTCAATGATGATGAAGTATTGACACCTCCCGAAACGAGGGTCTACCTCGGCATCCAAATCAGGAGCTGTTGCTGATACCGCAATTTTCATGATGCACCTCTTTCTAGTTTACTCCGTCTCCAGTTCTTTTATTCTAGCATCTATTTGCTCCCATTGTCCCTTTATTGCTTCCGCCTGGCTTTTCAGGAAGTCCAGCTCCTGCTCCCTGGTCATCTGCGGAGCATAGGGATCCGCTCCTGGCACTGCCCCCATGGGCGCCCCAGCATAATCATAGGGTACAGGCCCTGCATAAGGCATGCCCGCTCCAAACCGGTATCCCCTTCCAAAGCCATATCCTCGCCCAAAACCGTATCCCCTTCCGAAACCACCCATGCGCCCTACACCCCAAGGGCTGCAAAAACCTCTCCCGCCTCCCGTCATTGGGCCCACTCCACGTGGTCCCGTTCCATCGAATCCTGGCATGATTCACCTCCTTCTCAATTTAAATATCATATACACCAACCCCACTTCTCTACTTGCGAAGCTCCTCCAGCCTCTTCATAATCACATCTAACTCACTCTCCAACGCTCCAGCCTGGTTTCTCAAGAAGTCCAGCTCCTGCTCCCGAGTCATTTGCGGAGCATAGGGGTCCGCTCCTGGCACTGCCCCCATAGGTGCTCCGGCATAACCATATGGCATAGCTCCGGAATAAGCTGTTCCTCCATAAGGCATAGCCTCAGGGCTACCATAAGAGGGATAAGCCGGCGGGACAGGCATTCCTGCAGCCCCGCTGAAGAAGTAGCCACATCTGGGCAATCCTCCTCTTCCTCTGCCCACAAAAGGCCAGGGAGGAGAGCTTCCCCTGAAACCGAATCCCCATCCACCTCTGCCGAATCCTCTACCAAATCCATTAGGCATCTTTCACCTCCTTTTCTACTTCCGAAGTACCCCAAGCCTCTTTCTCGCGCCGTCCAACTCACTGCTCTGGCATTCTCTTAGCTCCTCAACCATAGCAATGTGGTCGTCCTTGGCCATATAAGCCGAGGTAACCCGGCTCCCAAAGAGATATCCATGCGCCATCGTTATCAAGGCGATGCCCACGGATGCGAGAATTCAGATCAGAGCCACATCTCATCACCGAATTCCTCGGCTTACCACCAGGGGTGACCGTAGGCTCTCCATCTCCGCCAACCACGGCCAAACCCACGGCCAAACCCACGACCAAGGCCACGACCAAGGCCACGACCAAGGCCACGACCAGGGCCATAGCCCCACCTAGGCCACGTCGGCGCTACGGGAGCGTAACCATAAAGGTCGGGGTAACCAGGCATTCGATTGGCGAAGCCTGGCCTGCCAGAACCAGCGCAGAAACCAGCCGCCCTTCCGGTCATCGGACCTAAGCCCAAGGGTCCTGTTCTATCTCCAAATGGCATCTTTATCACCTCCTTTCCTTTTTATTTCTTCACCATTGCCTGCCCCGACGAAATCTCCTGCCGAAGCCTCTGCCTGAAGCAAATGGAGGCAAAGGTATGGGCTGGATATTCCCACTTAGACATTTTGGGCAGGACAAGGGAAGTTTCTGTGCCATTGCCTCAAAAGGTACATTCCACTCATGTCCATCATTGCCACATCTAAAGAGACGTTGGGCAAGCTCAAAGTCGCCTCCTTCAATTTGGATTGCCTTGCCGTTATTCAGAGCATCGGCCAGCTTTACGCGAGCCGATTGCAGTATGCGATGGAAAGTCGGCCTGGAAACACGCATCTGCTGCGCGCACTCTTCCTGTTCCAGCCCCTCTAAATCCTTAAGACGGATAGCTTCAAGTTCCTCGAGCGAAAGGCGAATACCCTGTAAATCATTCGCAGGAATCCCCACCGGCCTGAAAAAGCCTACACTCGGCAACTGAGCAACACATCGCAACTTCGCTGGCCTAGCCATTAAGAATCACCCCGTTTTCCGCTACGAATTCTGAACATATGTCAATAATAAGGATAATACACCCTGTCAAATTTGTCAAATTTTGACCATAGCCATGGCGTGGTGATACAAATAGAAATATGAATTGTGTTGAGCTTTCCCCCAGGCTCTACCACTGTATCGAAAGTGCGGCCAGGGAGGAATTCTGGAACTCAGTGAACGGGTATTTGGAAGGCGGGCGCGAGGACAGAGAACTGGAGGAGAGGATTGAACTTCTCAAGGCCTTCTTGGAATCAACGGATTTTGGAAAGCTCCGCAGCCAAAGCGAGAAGCACTTGATAGAAGGCAAGAAGGTCAAGTTTGTGATTTGCCGGCAAGAGGGCGGACTGGATTACCGGATGATGGTAATCGGGGGCGTTTAGCAATTCGAATTGCGACTACTCTGGCCGGTTTCCCGGTTTGCGCTTGCGATGCCCGGCAGTGACGCGTGGTAGTGAGTACGCAGCCTTCGCGATTCAGCTTCCTACGTTTGGACCAGAGCCACGGCCTGGGCAGCTATTCCCTCTTCTCTGCCGATGAAGCCCAAACCGTCAGTGGTGGTGGCTTTGACTGTTACCTGCGCTATCTCCACGTCTAAAGCCTGAGCTATGCCCATCCTCATTTCGTGGATGAAAGGGGAGAGCTTCGGGCTCTCAGCTACGATGGTGACATCAATGTTAGCCACAGCGAATCCCTTGGCTTCAACCAGGTCTGCGGTCTTGCGCAGCAAAATCAAGCTTGAGATATCCTTATACTGCGCTTCCTGGGAGGGGAACAAGGTGCCGATGTCGCCCAGACCAGCAGCGCCGCATAAGGCATCTATTATAGCGTGAGTTGCCACGTCGGCATCGCTCCAACCTGATAGCCCTTTGTCGTAAGGGATATCAACGCCTCCCAGGACCAGCCTGCGTCCCGAAACCAGGGGATGGCTATCATAGCCAATGCCAACTCTCAATTCTTCCTGCCTCTGATCTCTTTCGAGCTAGGCTTTCGCACGGTGTCTTGCTGACGTACCCTGAGAAATCCTCCTTCACCTTCGATGCTGCAGGTAACCTGATGGTCGTTGATCATAATGCCCTTCTCACCTAGAGATTTCCTTTTCTGCCCGCAAGGCGTACTCGCAGAAGATCAGCTTCAGCCCAAAGATCGCTCCGTCCTATAATATAGCATGGCAAGGGTCAGATACTTCTTCTGGCGATGATTCTTGCCAGTGATAGGTCTTCAGGCGTGGTCACCTTTATATTGCTGTAATCGCCCATATAGAGGCGTACGCCATATCCCAGACGCTCCACAGCAGCTCCATCATCGGTAGCCTCTACCGGGAGGCTCTCATAGGCCCTGGTTATGATATCAAAGCTGAATATCTGAGGGGTCTGCGCTGCCCATAGCTTGTCGCGCTGAAGCGTCTCCCTGATCAACCTGTCGTCAGCAACAAGCTTGATTGTATCCTTAACTGGCACTGCTGCTACAGCGGCCCCGGTTTCTCTGGCCACCTGAAGGCCGTTCTCAATCAGATCTAGAGTCAAGAAAGGCCGAGCTCCATCATGAATCATGACCAAGCCGCAGTTCCCTATCCGCTTCAGCCCTTCCTTCACCGAATCCTGTCGCCGCGTTCCCCCGCGACATATGGTAACCTTGGACCACTGCCTCTCCTCTTTCAACTCGCCCCCCCGGATCAAGTCCCTATCGCTCAATACCAGAACTATCTGCGTGATGAAGTGGCACCCGTGACAGGTGTCCACAGACCAGGCCAGCAGAGGCTTATTTCCCAGAGCAACAAAGAGCTTATTGACGCCCATCATCCGTTCGCCGGTCCCCGCGGCAACCACAACCGCGCCC
>JADFVG010000005.1 GCA_015222405.1 Chloroflexota bacterium | reverse complement strand
TGGGCCTGGGAGTTTGTTACCCAGCGTCTGGAACTGCCAACAGAACGCCTTTGGATCACCATCTTCCTTGATGATGACGAGGCTTTTGGTTACTGGCGGGAGGAGGGAATTCCCGAGGCGAGAATTCTTCGCTTTGGCGAGGACGATAATTTCTGGGGGCCGGCCGGTGAAACAGGACCCTGTGGCCCCTGTAGTGAGATTCACTACGACCTGGGACCGGGCGCAGGCTGTGGCAAGCCCGAATGTGGCCCCAACTGCGAATGCGGTCGCTTCATCGAGATCTGGAATCTGGTTTTTACCCAATATGATCAGCAGAAGGATGGCAGGCGCCCCCTCCTGCCCAAGCCCAATATTGACACTGGAATGGGTCTGGAGCGTACAGCGGCTGCGATACAGGGGAAGCCATCAGTCTATGAAACCGACCTTATTGCCCCCCTCATAGAGCAGGCGTCAAGGCTTGCTGGCAAGGTCTATGGCAAGGATGAAACCACCGACCGGGCGCTGAGGATCGTGGCAGAGCATGGCCGCGCCGTTACCTTTCTTATTGGCGATGGGATTATGCCCAGCAATGAGGGGCGGGGCTACGTGCTGCGGCGGGTGCTCCGCCGTGCTGCCCTCTTCGGCAGGAAGCTGGGGTTAGAGGAGCCTTTTCTCGGCAAGCTGGCACAGGCTGTGATCTCCCAGATGGGAGACCAGTATCCCGAGCTGGTGAAAAATCGGGACCTCATCCTCAACATTATCGAAGCCGAAGAGGAAAGATTCAACCAGACTTTGGATAAGGGTATTCAAATCTTAGAGGGCATGATTGCATTCAGACGCGAGATACCAAAGGAACTCATCGGCGCTGTTGAGAAAGAGTTAGATTTGCCATTCAAAGGGAAATCATTGGCTTTCCTCCCATTACACCTAACTGGATTGTTGGAGTGGAGTGATAAAGCAATTACACCTAAGACTCCACTTGATACCGTGGACTCAAATATAGGTTGGATAGAGGCTGGAAGCAAGTTTTATGAGGCAGTAAACATAATTTGTATTACAGCTTACACACCGCGTCGGTCGCCTTACACAGGGTTGAAGTCGCAACCATTATCTAGCAAGAAAGTAGCTCTTATTAAGCAACAATTTGACATCGCCTCGAAAATACCAAGTCAAATTTCCGGCAGCGAAGTTTTCCTTCTCTATGATACCTACGGCTTTCCCAAGGAGCTCACCGATGAGATAGCTGCTGAAAGTGGCCTCTCCATTGACAGCGAGGGCTTTGAACAGGAAATGGAGCGCCAACGGGAGCGAGCAAGGGCGGCACAGAAGGTTGGTTTTGTGGATATTGCGACTCGCTTCAAATTAGAAGTTCCGGCAGCGCAGAAGTTTGGTTTTGTGGATATTGCGACCCGCTTCAAATTAGAAGTTCCAGCGACCAAATTTGTCGGCTACGAATGTTTAAGGCGTAAAACTCAGGTAACAGGCTTAATTGTCAATAAAGAGTCGGTGAAAGCCGCTGAGCAAGGTCAGGAGATAGAGGCATATCTCTCGGAGACGCCCTTCTACGGCGAGATGGGAGGACAGGTAGGCGACATCGGCGAAATCCGCGGCGAAAAGGGGAGAATAACCGTCACCAATACCGTGAGGCATATAGAGAAAGGCAGCGAGCTTATAATTCATCAAGGTAAGGTGGTTGAAGGACAAATATCAGTGAATGACGAGGTCGAGGCCATCGTGGGCGAAAAATGCCGCCTCGATATCGCCCGCAACCACACGGCGACCCATCTCCTTCAGGCGTCTCTGCGCCAGGTGCTGGGAACCCAGGTACAGCAAGCAGGCTCTCTGGTAGCCCCGGACAGGCTCCGCTTTGATTTTACTTATCTTGGTTCTCCAACTAGGGAGCAACTGACTGAGGTGCAGCGCATCGTGAACGAAAGAGTGCGCCAGAACCTGCCAGTGAGAAGCAGGATAATCCCTTATCGAGAAGCCATTGCTCAAGGAGCTTTGGCCTTCTTCGGCGAGAAGTATGGGGAAGATGTGCGGGTTTTGGAGATTGGAGACCCGGCGATAAGCACTGAGCTCTGTGGCGGTACCCACGTAAATTCGACAGGTGAGATCGGGCTTTTCCTCATCATTGATGAGAGCAGCATCGGTGCCGGGATGCGCCGTATTGAGGCGGTTACCGGGAGAGGCGCTGAGGAGTTGGTTGAAGCCAAGCTTTCCTTAGTCGAAGAGACAGCGCAGGAGCTAAGAGTCTCAGCTTCCGAGATCAAGAGCCGTATCTCCGCCCTGCAAACAGAACTCGATGCCGAGCGAAAAAGAGCCCTCTCATTGGAGCGGGAGCTTCAAAGGCACACAGTGGACTCGCTACTCAACAAGGCGGAGTCTATCGCCGGCGTCACTGTGCTGGCAGCAAAGGTTTCGGCCTCAAATATGGAATCGCTGCGCTATATGGGTGACTTAATCAAAGAGCGGCTGGGCAGCGTGGTTGTCGTCTTGGGAGCAGTCTATGGGAACCAGGCCAACTTCGTGGCTATGGTCACCCCGGACCTTGTCGCCAAGGAACTGAATGCAGGGCAGATTGCGAAGCAGGTTGCCGCAGTGGCTGGCGGCAGTGGCGGAGGTAGAGCTGCGCTGGGGCAAGCCGGGGGTAAGGACAAGCGCAAGATTGATGATGCCTTGAGACTGGTGAGGCGTCTGGTAGAAAGTAAGGGGTAGCATGGGGATACTGGGACTTGATGTTGGTGAGAAACGGATCGGGGTGGCAATTGCCAACGCCGGTGGGCTGGTGGCCATCCCTCTCACCGTGCTCCATAGGGTGGGGGAAGAGGCCGACCTTAAAGCAATCCTCGCCCTGGCTGAGGAGCATGGGGTGAAGCGAATCGTGGTCGGGTTGCCCCGCTCCATGGATGGCAGCATTGGGAAGCAGGCGCAAGTGGTTCTCGCCTTCTGCAAGCTGCTTTCTGAGCATACCGATATGCCCGTAGATACCTGGGATGAGCGACTGTCCACCGTTGCTGCCGAGCGCCTTCTCTCGGATGCTGGAATGAAGAGGGAGAAGAGAAAGGCGCGACGCGATGCCTTGGCAGCAGCGCTCGTGTTGCAGGGCTACATTGATCGAGCACGCTCTTTTTCTGCCCAGTAGTTGCTTGATGTCAGCGTTTTCTCTTTTGGCTGTGGGAGTCTTATGACGAGGTATGTAGCTCTTATCGGATACCCCCTGGGGCATTCCGTCTCCCCCCCGATGCAGCAGGCGGCTTTTGATTACTACCAGCTTGACCTTCGCTATCAGGCCTGGGAGGCAGAGCCAGCGCAATTTGGCGCCATCATGGAACGGGTTCGTCAGCCTTCGACTGTGGGAGCAAATATCACCATTCCTTATAAAGAGACGGTTTTGCCCATGATGGACGAACTCGATGAACTCGCCCGCCAGATTGGGGCGGTGAACACCATAGTCCATCGAGAGGGCAAGCTCAGTGGCTATAACACCGATGCCGAGGGTTTTGTCCAAGCGCTGCGCCATTTGGGGGGCTTCGAGCCAGCAGGAAAGAGGGCGGTTCTCATCGGTGCTGGAGGGGCAGCGCGGGCAGTGAGCTTTGCTCTGGCGAGGGGAGGGGTGAGGTCGCTGATTATTACAGACATTGTCGAGGAAAGGGCACAGGTGCTTTCTTCGAGCTTAACGCCGTTGGGCGTGGAGACCTCCGTCCTCGATCCTGAAGACGAGGACCTGCAAGATGCGCTTTCCAACTGCGACCTTGTGGTCAACTGCACGCCGGTGGGGATGAAGCACAGCGCAACCGAGGGCCAGTCGCCGCTCAAAGCAGAGCTTATCCCAAGAGAGGCGCTAATCTACGATGTGGTGTATAATCCTATAGAGACGCAGCTGCTGATGGACGCCAAAGCCATTGGGGCACGCACCATTGGCGGGCTGGGGATGCTTGTCTATCAGGGGGCGAAGGCGTTTGAGCTTTGGACCGGCAAGGAAGCCCCAATTGACATAATGTTCGAGGCGGCAAAAAGGGCTTTGTAATTTTGAATTGGGATGAACTAAGAAGAAGATGTTACGCAAGGGATAACTATCGATGCCAAATTTGTGGCGAGGGCGGGCAAGTCCATGCCCATCACTTGAGCTACGAGCGTGTGGGGACACCAGAGGAGCTGGAGGACCTGCAGACGTTGTGTGGCAGATGTCATGCCATGGTACATGGTCATTTAGCCCCTACATTTTGGCTACTTGTGGCAGTCCTTGAGCAGCTTGGTGTCGAATTCGGCATCGTAAATGAGGAGGGTGAATACATTGGTTTCGATGCCAGTAAACTCTTTGGTCTTAAATTCAGGTTCAAGCGTGTCAACCTTAAAATCGAGCGCTTTTATGCTCAAGTCGTGTTGCCAGTCGCGCTTCTTGATGAAACAGGAGAAGCAGCAAAGAGCTTGCCAGAGGGATTTCTGGAGCGTATTGTCCCCGTTTTCGAACGACAGATGACAGAGAGGGTTTAGGTTTGTTTTAGCAAAGCACAACAAGGACGAAAAAATGTTTCGCTTTCTAACCGCAGGTGAATCGCATGGCAGGGCACTGACCGCCATCATTGAGGGGGTGCCGGCAGGCTTGCCCCTGGATGAGCAGTATATTGCCCGCGACCTTGCGCGACGCCAGGGGGGATATGGCAGGAGTGCCCGCATGGAGATCGAGCAGGACCGGGCCGAAATCCTCTCCGGGGTGCGCCACGGGCTCACCATGGGCAGTCCCATCTCCCTCCTCATATGGAACCGCGACTGGGAGAACTGGAAGGAGGCGATGAGCATATCCGCCACCGAGCAGCCAGTGGAGCCGCTAACTCGCCTTCGCCCCGGTCATGCTGACCTGCCAGGGGTGATGAAGTACGGTCTGGAGGACATCCGTCCCATTCTGGAGAGGGCCAGCGCCCGTGAGACGGCAGCCAGGGTTGCCGTTGGTGCTGTGGCTCGCAGGCTACTGGAGGAATTTGGTATTGAAATTCACAGCCATACTATTGCCATTGGCGGGGTATCGGCCAAGGGTGAAAAAATCGATTGGGCGAAGGTCGAAAAATCGGCGGTTCGGTGTGCTGACACTGAGGTCGAAAAGGCGATGATGGCTGCCATCGATGAGGCAAAGGAGGCCGGCGACACCGTAGGAGGGATATTCCAGGTGATCGCCACCGGCGTGCCCATCGGCCTGGGGAGTCATGTCCACTGGGACCGCAGGCTTGATAGCAGGATCGCCCAGGCGATGATGAGCATCAACGCAGTAAAAGGGCTGGAGATTGGTGCTGGCTTCTCCCTGGCAGACCTGAGAGGCTCACGGGCACATGACATAATCAAGTTCGAAAAGGCAAAGCGAGAGTGGCACCACGCCACCAATCGCGCCGGTGGCATCGAGGGCGGGATAACGAATGGCGAGCCTATCGTGGTCAACGCTGTGGTCAAGCCCATCCCCACGCTGGCTAAGACCTTGCCCTCTGTGGACCTGAAGACGGGCGAGACGGTTCAAGCCCATGTTGAGCGCAGCGATATTTGCGTTGTCCCCGCCGCAGGAGTGATTGGGGAGGCGATGCTGGCTATCGTCCTCGCCGATGCCCTGCTGGAGAAGTTTGGCGGCGACCACCTGAAGGAGACGCTGCGCAACTACCAGAGCTATTTGGAGGCCTAGCCTCCACCATAATCCGTGAATGATTGAAGAAATGGCTAAAGAAGCTCCTCGAAACATTATCATCACCGGTTTCTCCTTTACTGGAAAGTCAAGGATAGGGCAAGAGGTAGCACGGCGTCTGGGGTGGGGTTTTGTGGATAGCGATCACCAGATCGTCGCCCTTGCCGGAAAAGGCATCCCTGAAATCTTCGCCCAGGACGGTGAACAGAGATTTCGGGAGCTGGAGCGTCAGGTGCTGGAAGAGGTCTGCGCCAGGGAGAGCTTTGTCATCGCCGCCGGGGGTGGAGCCGTCGTTGACCCCAGGAATCGCGAGCTTTTTCCCAAAAGCGGGGTGGTGATCTGCCTCGAGGCCAAGCCTCAGACCATTCACCGGCGTCTCCTCCGCGCGCAAAAGGGAAATTCCGTGGTCAGGCCCCTGCTCGCCGCCGGCGATCCGCTCAAGCGCATCGAAGAGCTGAAGATGTCTCGCCAGCACTACTATGCCCTGGCTGACTGGACGGTGCACACCGATAGTCTCACTCTGGATGAAGTTTGCGATGAGGTGATGCACGGCTGGAAGCGGTTAAGCGAGAGGAGGATAAAGGGCAGGCAAATCACCCACTGGGAAGGCGCTGCCTGTGTGGTAACCACAGCTACAGCAAGCTATCCTGTTTTTGTCGGCCGGGGCCTCCTTGATGAGCTGGGGAAGCGGATGCGACAAGCTGGGCTCGGCGACTTTGTTTATATAATTAGCGATGAAGATGTCTACTTGCACTATGGCGGCCGTGCCATTAAATCCCTGGAGGAGGCTGGATTCACCACAGAGTTCTTTCTCGTGATACCAGGTGAAGGCACGAAGACCATCGATACCGCAAAAGAGATCTACGACTGGCTCGTGGAGCGCCGTGCCGAAAGGGGTCATGCCATCGTCGCATTGGGCGGGGGCGTGGTGGGCGACCTCGCCGGCTTTGTCGCTGCCACCTTTCTTCGCGGGCTGCCCCTGGTTCAGGTGCCTACCACCCTGGTTGCTATGGCTGATTCCGCCATTGGGGGCAAGGTGGCGGTCAATCATCCTCAGGGCAAGAACCTCATCGGCGCCTTTTATCAACCTCGCCTTGTCGTCGCCGATGTCAGCACCCTTTCCACCCTGCCCCAGCGGGAGCTGGCCTCAGGATGGGCTGAGGTGATCAAGCATGCCCTGATCCTTGACCCGGAGCTTCTGGAGTTTCTGGAGGTTAATGCTGAGAGGCTGGTAAATCTGGAGATGGAAGCAACCACGGAGGCGGTGAAGCGCAGCGCGGCG
This sequence comes from Chloroflexota bacterium, assembly GCA_015222405.1. Classification (GTDB taxonomy): domain Bacteria; phylum Chloroflexota; class Dehalococcoidia; order E44-bin15; family E44-bin15; genus JADFVG01. The sequence continues at coordinate 7,953 of JADFVG010000005.1, read as the reverse complement.
CTTAAAGCCGGGGTGGTGCGCGAAGACGAAAAAGAGCGGGGAAGGCGCATGATCCTCAATTATGGGCACACTATAGCCCATGGGCTTGAGGCTGCCACCGGGTATGAGCGCTTCTTACACGGCGAGGCAGTGGCCATCGGGATGATGGGAGCAGCGATGCTCAGCGAAAAGCTTGGGCTTTTTCCCAGAGACATTGTCAAGCGCCAGGAAGAGATTATCCAGAGGTTCGGCTTGCCCACCACCTGCTCTGAAGTCGATAGGGCAGAGGTGCTGAGAGCGATGGAGTTGGATAAGAAGGTGAGGGAAGGAACGGTGCGCTGGGTGCTCTTGGCCGGGGTGGGTAAACCAGTACTGCGCGATGATGTGCCTGTGAAACATGTGGTGAGTGTGCTCGAGGAGCTGATATCTTAGATGAGCGCTAGGGAACTGAAGCCTTGGTCATAGGCCTGAACAAGATTCCATTGTATATCCAGGGGAAACTCCGTGACATCCTCGAACTGTGGCGCACCTCAGAGCTAACCAAGGGCATCATCCTAGTGATCCTGGTTGGTGTTGTCTCTGGACTGGGTGCGGTGATCTTCAGGTGGGCGATATCAGGCTTTGATTCTGTGTTCTTCGATGGCGGCGAGGAGGCGCTGGGCTTCCTAGGTCGATACTATGTGATACTCATACCTGCACTGGGAGGGCTTCTGGTAGGTCCTCTAATTTATTTCTTCGCCCGGGAGGCGAAGGGGCACGGCGTCCCCGAGGTGATGCTAGCAGTTGCTGCCACAGGAGGGCGCATCCGTGCCCGGGTGGCTGCAGTCAAGACTTTAGCCTCATCGATTTGCATTGGCAGCGGTGGCTCTGTAGGGCGTGAGGGGCCAATTGTGCAGATCGGCTCCTCTGTTGGCTCATCTTTGGGGCAATGGTTCAGACTGCGAGAGGAATGGGTCAGACTGCTGGTCGCCTGCGGCGCCGCTGGGGGTATCTCAGCGACCTTCAACGCCCCTATCGCGGGGATATTCTTCAGCCTAGAGTTGATCCTGCGCCAATTCAACCTGCGCAATTTTATATTTGTTGGCCTTAGCTCGATCACTGCAACAACCATCGCCCGCGCATTTCTGGGAGATAGCCCTTCTTTCACCCATATTCCTGAATATGCCTGGACCAGCGCTTGGGAAATACCGTTCTACATCCTTCTTGGGGTTATCGCTGCCTTCGTAGCCTGGGGATTCGTCCGGGCACTCTACAAGTGCGAAGACTTGTTCAACAGCTGGCGTTTCCCTGAGTATCTAAAGCCAGCCTTCGGCGGAATCGCTATCGGTCTCATGGGGCTTTACTATTCCGACCTCTTTGGGGTAGGCTATGAGGGAATGGAAACGGCTATATTAGGCGGGTTCGGTGTTGGGGCATTAGTTGGCATGGGTTTACTCAAGATTCTAGCCACCTCGTTTACCATAGGGAGCGGAGGCAGCGGTGGCGTCTTTGCCCCCTCACTGTTTATGGGCGCAATGCTCGGCTCAGCATTCGGTGTCGGGGTGCATACACTCTTTCCCACCGCGATTACAGAGTCCGGTGCCTACGGGCTGGTGGGAATGGGAGCGGTATTCGCTGCTGCCGCCCATGCCCCAATCACTGCCATCCTTATCCTTTTTGAGATGACCCGCGACTATCTTATCATCGTGCCCTTGATGCTAGCGGTAGTCGTCAGTACCTTCACTGCGCGGCGGCTGAGCCGGGAGTCCATCTACACTATGAAGGTAAAGCGAATGGGAATTGAAATTACCGAGGGCGAGGTTGATCCCCTTAAATTGGTACGGGTTAGAGATGTGATGACCCGCGACTTTCCCACCGTTTCACCAGAGATGCCAATCAAAAAATTGCTCACCGAGCTGGAGAAAACAGGGCATCATGGATTCCCCGTGGTTGACCAGGAAGGGTGCCTTTATGGCTGTGTTACCTTAAGTGATGTCGAGGCGGCCATGAAAAGGGGGAGCTATGATTTCAAGGTCAGGGATATTGCCATCAGAAACCCGGTTATCGTTTACCCAGACCAGACTGTGCATGAAGCCCTGTTAAGGATTGGGGCTTTGGATGTAGGACGTATCCCCGTGGTCGATAGGAACGATCCCACCCGGTTGTTGGGGGTGCTGAGAAGGCATGATATTGTCAGGGCCTATACCAAGGCGGTGCCTAAAAGGCAGAAACTACCACCAAGGCAACAATGAGATGGAACATTATTAGATGGAGACCGCCTCATCGAAAGCAGACAAATCTGGCACAGAGGGCAGGCATAACATGCATCGCTCGATAGCGAAATACATCGAGGTGCTCAAACCTAAGGAGACCTCTCTCCTGATCTTCATCGGCATCTTAGCTGCGGTGGTGGCTGGGGAAGGCAGTCCACCGTTGGATATCCTTTCTCTGAGCTTGGTCGCCATCGCCCTAGGCAGCGGTGGCGCCAACGGTCTAACTAACTATCTCGACCGAAAGGTTGATGCCAGAATGCAGCGCACCCAGCACCGGGCACTGCCCTCGAAGCGGATTTTTCCCCCGACAAAGGTCCTGCCCCTGGTAGTCTCTCTGATCGCTGTCGCCCTGGCACTGGCCTGGGTCCTGCATCCCCTGTGCTTCCTCTTCGGTGCGATAGGAGTAGCAGCAGCCCTAAGCTGGAGGAAGACCTGGGCCACCCATCTCCTGGGCATAATAGCCGGCTGCGCCCCGGTGCTTGTCGGCTATCTGGCGATCAATCACCAGCTAAATCTGACCATTCTCTTCCTCTGCCTGCTCATCGCCACCTGGGTGCCGCTTCATGTTTGGAGCCTGATGACCTCATATCGCGAGGACTACCTTCGGGCTGGGGTGAGAATATTCCCCGTTACCTGGGAGACCCGGGATGCGATAAAGGTGCTGGTAGGGCTATCGGTTCTCCTCTATGGCATCTCCATTGCCCTCTACCACTTCGGCGACTTCGGCATCCTTTATCTCGTGGTGGCAAACATCCTGGGGCTGGCGATGGTTGTTGCTACCTTCAGGCTTCTTATCAGCAGCGCCTCCCGAGATGCATGGCGGGTGTATAAGCTAACTGCCTTCCCGTACTTAGGCCTTATCTTCCTTACCATGGGCCTGGACCTGTGGTTGCTCTAGCTCGGCATTGAGAAGCCTTTCATATTAGACGACTAGAAAAGTGTAAAGCAAAAGGGGCGGAAATGGATTTCAACCTCAGCGAGCAAGAGAGAATGATACAGAATGCGGCGAGGGATTTCGCTGAGAGGTCAATAAAGCCTGCAGCTATGGAGATCGACCGCAGTGCTGAGTTCCCCTTTGAGCTGGCGAAGGAGATGGGAAGCCTGGGTTATTTCGGATTGCCCTATCCTGAGCAGTATGGCGGCGCCGGCGCGGGCTACATCGGCTATGCCCTGGTTATCGAGCAGCTCTGCCGCGCCTCTATGGTGGCAGGGGCACTTATCGCAGTCAATGGCCTTGCTGAGGAGGCCATCTTCCGCTTTGGCAGCGAGGAGCAAAAGCAGAGGTTCCTTGTCCCTTTGGCCCAGGGGGTTCATCTCTCCTCCTTTGCCTTCACCGAGCCAGCAACAGGCTCCGACCCCAAAGCTATCGAGACCAGGGCCAGAACTGAGGGCGATGACTATGTTATCACCGGTTGCAAGATGTTCATCGCTCTTTCTCCGGCCTCGAAAGTGGCGCTGGTCTTCGCCAAGGATGAAACGGAGAGAGTGAGCGCCTTCATTGTCGAGACCTCCTCCCCAGGGTATATCCTGCACCGAGTATGTGAGCCTATGGGAGTGCGGGGGCTCTGCCCATCGGAGATTTACCTCGATGATGTTCGCGTGCCTAGAGCAAATCTACTTGGTCCCAAAGGGAAGGGCTATGCGATCATGCTTGAGGCGATAAGCGTGGGGAAATTGGGGGTCTGCGCCGAGGCGCTAGGAGTGGCTCAGGGCGCCCTGGATCTCTCCTTAAACTATGCCCGGGAAAGGAAAGCCTATGGCAGGCCGATCGCAGACCTGGCGACCATCAAATGGCTCCTGGCTGAGACGGCCTCTAGAGTGGAGGCCTCAAGGTGGCTAACCTATCGAACAGCTTTTGTCCGAGATCAGGGGGCGAACATATTCAAGGAATCAGCAGTGGCAAAGCTTTTCACCTCTCAAGCTGCCGTTGATGTCACCCGCATGGCGATGCAGGTTCACGGGGCCTATGGCTATATCAAGGACATGGAGATCGAGCGCTTCTATCGGGATGCCAAACTTACCGAGATCTACGAAGGGGTCTCCGAAATACAGCGGGTGATCATTGCCGATCACCTGATGACGGAGTAGGGGCTTGGGGAAAGCAGGTGAGCATTCTTTCGAGATATTGAAATCCTGTCCCCATACCTGGGCGCGTGCCGCTACCCTCACTACCCCTCATGGTGCAGTGCCTACCCCTGCATTCATTCCCGTGGGCACTCAAGCAACGGTCAAGTCCCTCACCCCCGATGAGCTGCTCGGCCTGGGGACAAACATAGTTCTGGGTAACACCTATCACCTCTATCTCAGACCTGGCATAGCCCTCATAGCAGGGCTTGGAGGGCTGCACCGCTTCATGGGCTGGCATGGCCCTCTCATCACCGACAGCGGTGGCTATCAGGTCTTCAGTCTGGCTCGGCTGCGCCGGGTAAGCGATGAAGGAGTGCTTTTCAGGTCTCACATCGATGGCAGCGAGCATTTTTTCACCCCGGAGCTTGCCGTCCAGCTTCAAGAGGCCCTAGGAGCCGATATCATCATGGCCTTCGATGAGTGCCCTCCCTACAGCGATGATTTCGATGCCGTGAGGCAGTCCACGGAGCGGACGCATCGCTGGGCACAGAGATGCCAGAAAAGCCAGCAGAGGAACCAAGCCCTCTACGGGATAGTTCAAGGGGGCATGTTTAAGGAACTGCGCCACCATTCAGCCACCTTCCTCACCTCTTTAGGCTTTCAAGGCTATGCCATAGGCGGTCTGAGTCTTGGGGAGCCTAAGAAGGTGACCAATGAAATCGTGAAAGAAACCGTGCCCTTACTCCCCGAAGACAAACCACGCTATCTCATGGGAGTGGGCTCACCCGAGGACCTTTTCGAAAGTGTTTCTCGAGGCATCGACCTTTTCGATAGCGCGCTCCCCACACGCATTGCCCGAAACGGCGGTCTTTTCACCCGAGAGGGGAGATGCATCATAAGAAATGCCCGCTTCAAGGATTGGGATGGCCCCATAGAAGAGGGGTGCGACTGCTATACCTGCCAAAATTTCTCAGCGGCATATCTCCATCACCTCTTCAAGTGCGAGGAGCTTTTGGCCTACAGGCTGGCTACCCTTCATAACCTGCGCTTTGTGCTGAGGTTGATGCAAGAGATGAGACAGCACATCCTCGATGGCACTTTCTCCACTTTCAAGGATTCCTTTCTTGCCAGCTACCATGCCTGTGATGAGGATACCAGACTGGCCCAAAAGCAGAAGTGGATGGAATCACGGGATACAAAGTTTAGCCAGGAGGAGGCAGGATTCTCCAATCGTGGCAATATATGTTAAATTGCCGCTCTCTAGCGAATCCGACAAGGGTTATGCCAAAGAGGTTGGCATTTTCTATGGCTAAGTCGGTGGCAGCAGAGACCGAGATAACGATGGGGATTTGAGCATAAATCGCCTTTCTTATCGTGGAGAGCGTCTGGCGACATGAGGTGACCAGCACACTCTGCGATAGGTCGATTCCCCTTTTCACAGCCAGACCTATGACCTTATCGATGGCACAGTGCCTGCTTACATCCTCGACAAAAATCTGGCGGGAGTCATCTAAGATTCCCACCACATGGGTGCCCCCGGTTTTGCGATACAAAATGCTATTTTCGTCGAGCCTTTTTACGCTATCGAAAACCTGATCCTGGGCTATCCTCAGTTGTGAGGTGATTTTTTGGGGCTTGATGGCGCCTGATTTCCTCTGGGAATATATCCAAATATCGTTTTTCCTGGGCTCTATTTTGATATCAGGAGAAGCGACTATCCCCTGCGACAGCAAATGCCCCAAAGCCAGTTCCTCTAAATGGGTGGGCAAACAAAAAAGGCGCCGATGCGCCCTACCATCGAGCCTAATGACCACCTCAACTTCATGAATGACGGAATCTAGCTCTTCCGTCCTGCTGTCTTCAGAAACTCGGCACACTCTGAGGTTTTTTATTTGCGTCCTACTTTGCCTTGCAGGCAAGCTTTACCAAAACCTCCTCGGGCAACTGTTTAGCGGTGTCAATCTTTCTCATGCAAGTGGTCTAGGTGCCCCGCTTTTTCTGCTTCCCGCTCTAATTGCCCTCCCCCTCAACGGCGTCTACCGTTATGCCCTTGGCTGTCACCCAAGCTAGCCCCTGCTCGATATCCTCATCGGTGCCATCCATTTCCAATACCACCCAGCCTCGATCCTCAATGATGTCAGCACGGCAAATGCTGGTCGCCACTCTGAAATCATGACTCAAGTTATAAATCACCGGTTCTGTGACCAGCTCCGGAGGAAAGGTAAACTTCAATCGTCGCTTCACCATCTGCTGTCCTCCTCGTCAAGACGCTACTAACTATTTATCCCTTTCCCTTAACAGCGGCGTGCTTAATATATTCTGCAATATCTTGCGTTGACGCGCCAGGACCAAAGACTGCCTCGACCCCCATCTCCTTCAGAGCGGAAACATCCTCTTCGGGGATGATTCCCCCGGCGATCACGATTGCCTTAACTCCCTTCTCTTTAAGCGTCTCCATGATGACGGGGAAGAGTTCCATATGTGCCCCGGAGAGGATGCTCAACCCCACGACATCCACATCCTCCTGAAGTGCGGCTTCGGCGATCATCTCCGGCGTCTGACGCAGCCCGGTATAGATGACCTCCATGCCAGCATCACGCAGAACGCGCGCCACCACCTTTGCTCCGCGGTCATGCCCATCTAGGCCAGGCTTTGCCACTAAGACCCTGATCTTTTCCTCTGTCATCGTGGGTTCCCCCTTTCTCAGACCTCTTGTGCCAGCTCGATGAGCACTCCCTGTACGGCGCGAGGGTGGAGGAAACCAACCCTCCCCGCCAGGCCTTTACGCCCCACCTTATCGATAAGCTCGACACCCCTTTCCGCCAGGGATTTGAGCTCTTCATCCGTGTTATCCACCTCGAGGCAAATGTGATGGATGCCCTCCCCTCTTCTCTCGATAAATTTAGCTACGCCCCCCTCGGGGTCAATGGGCTGCAGAAGCTCGATCTCGCCGTGGCCAATGGGGATAAGGGCTGCTTTCACCCCTTGATCCGGCACTTCCTCGATACGTGATGGCTTGAGTCCGAATACGCTCTCCCAGACGCTCAACGCCTCGTCCAGGTTTTTTACCGCAATGGCTATATGATGCAAGTTCTTGATCATCTATTCTCCTCCTTTTTCCAATCTAGAAGATGAGAAACTCCTTCTGCTCCCCGAAAACGCCACGCAGCACATCGCATATCTCACCGATGGTGGCGTAAGCCTCCACACATTCAATGAATGCGTGCATGGTATTATCCGTGCCCCGCGCTGCCTCCTCCAGCCTCTTCAGCGCAGTGCTCACCTGTTCGCTGTCCCTATCCCGCTTCACTTGGGCCAGTCGCTCCTTCTGCCTCCTTGCCACCTCGGGGTCCAACCGGAGCAAGCCTGTTACCTCGGGGAAAGGAGATACGAATTTGTTTACCCCCACCACAATGTGCTTCTGGCTCTCGATGTCCATCTGATAGCGATAGGAGCTTTCCTGGATCTCCCTTTGGATGAAGCCTTGCTCGATGGCAGCGAGAGCACCCCCAAGACCATCGATCTTCTCAATATACGCCATTGCCTCCTGCTCCAGGGTGTTGGTCAATGCTTCGACGAAGTATGAGCCACCCAGGGGATCAACGATATCGGCGACACCGCTCTCATAGGCGAGGACCTGCTGGGTTCTGAGAGA
>JADFVG010000208.1 GCA_015222405.1 Chloroflexota bacterium | reverse complement strand
GTCGCTGGCAATATGGAACAGGAAGCGAGGAGCAGATAGAGCCTCGGGCCGGTGATGCTACAGCTCTTTTGCCAGCTTCCCCGTCAGTGTCTGCGCATTTCTTGTGGCAAAGCCCTGGGCGTCGTTGTTGAAGTAGATATAGACGGTATCCAGGTCTTTCCCAAGCGCTGAAATCTTTTGAGCCCAGTCCTCAAGCTCCTCATCGGAGTAGCAGCTCCAGTAGAGCCCGCTTGCGCCATGAAAGCGGATGTAGGCAAAGTTGGCGGTGGCCATCAGGGGGCAGGCAAGGCCGGGCATGTCGAAGACGCAGAAGCCAATATTGTATTTGCGCAGGATGTCGAACACCTCCTCATCAAGCCAGGACTCATGGCGAAACTCCACCACATGGCGCAGCCCCCGGGGAAGCAGCGAGAGGAAGGCGTCAAGCCTCTCATCGTTGCGGCGCATGTTTGGCGGCAATTGGTAGAGGAGGGGACCAAGCTTTTTCTTAAGATGCCGCGCCCGCGAAAGAAAGGTCTCTACCGGCTCCTCAACCTCTTTAAGCCGCTTTATATGGGTGATGAACCGGCTCACCTTGACCGCATAGATAAAGCCCTCTGGAGAAGTATCGCGCCAGTTGGAAAAAGCCTTCTCCGAGGGCAGACGATAGAAGCTGTTGTTTAGCTCCACGGTGTGAAAATGCCGGGTGTAGAACTCCAGCCACTTCGACTGGGGCAGTTTAGGGGGATAGAAAACATCCCGCCAGTGGGGATAGACCCAGCCGCTGGTCCCGATATGATATTTGGGTCCCATCTCAATACTCCAACACCACCGCCTTGTGCCTATATGGGGAATATACGCCTCAGGCTACCTTCAGCCCGCCCGCGCCAAGGTTATAGATCTCCTCTACCTTCACCTTCACCGCTGCCTGCGGTGGAGTCGGAATTTTCAGCATCTCCGCCAGCTTCTTGGCACCCTCGTAGAGTTCTCCCTCGGTTATAAACTCCGCCTTGCCGACGAAGCGGTAGCCCTGAATCGTGTTTCTGTCGGTTACAGCGATGGCTACCCTGGGATTCTTCTGCAGGTTTTCCCAGGTGCGCCCGCCCGTCAATTCGTAAAACACGATGTGCTCATCGTCCAGAACTCGGGTACTGCCTTTGGGTGCGATGCTGGGCATGCCATCCGGGCTGGCAGTGGCAATGAATGCCTGCTGACTGGCCACCAGTGCCTTCATCTCCTCGGTTAGCTTAGCCATTTGTCTCTCCTTACCCCCTGATTACTGAATTATATGCCATCTCTACTCTGTGAGCAACGGCCTTTTTCGACCTTGATGCTATGCCTGGTTTGTGGTAGATTTTGGGCATAGAGTCTGGCTGTTAAGATGGGAGCAGTGAGCCGTAGGTCAACCGTGAATCTGAAAGCCGCCCGGGAAAGGCTGGTCGAGGAGCTGCGTCGCGAGATCAGCGATGAGCGGGTGCTTCGCGTCATGGCCAAGATACCCAGAGAAGCCTTTGTTCCCAGGGCCAGCCGCCATTTGGCCTACGAGGATAGGCCGCTGCCCATTGGTGCGGGGCAAACTATCTCCCAGCCTTTCATCATCGCCCTCATGACCCAGGCTCTGGAGCTAGTGGGCACTGAGAAGGTGCTGGAGCTGGGAACGGGAAGCGGTTATCAAGCAGCAATCCTCGCTGAATTGGCGCGGCAGGTGATCACCACGGAGCGGATCCCAAAGCTAACCCAATCTGCAAAACGAACCCTGGAAAAGCTGGGCTACACTAATATTCAGGTTTATCTTGCTGAGAAAACCCTCGGTTGGCAAGCCGAGGCGCCATATGATGCCATCATGGTGACCGCTGCTGCTCCCCGGGTTCCGCTAGAGCTGCTCGATCAGCTCACCGTGGGCGGACGGATGGTGATCCCCGTTGGCTCTCGCTGGGAGCAGGACCTGCTCTATGTCCTGAGGCAGAAAGAGGGGTTTACGGCTAAGAATCTGACCCCCTGCCGCTTCGTCCCCCTCATCGGTGAGGGAGCCTGGAGCGAAGAGTAGAAATCCAGGGCACGACCAGCACTGATTATCCCTTGCTTTTCCCCTTGAGCCTGTCGATGAGTTGAGACGCTTCCTGTTTGGCCAGCTCAGCAGGGAGCTTGCCATAGGCTTTCTTGGTATGTTGGTTCATCTGCTCTTCGGTGAGGCCATATTGCTCTCTGCTGATGAGATAAATGGCTTTGACCTGGGCCTCTGTTGCCAGTGAACGCCCTGAGCATTTCCGCTCCACCGGGGCATCCACAGGCTTTTCATGGAAATCGAAGTCAGCGCAAAATTGAGTGCTATAGCCCAGAGCGGCACAAGCTCTGCCCAGTGCCTTGGTCTCCGCCTTCTCGATATAATCGCCGAAGTCGGTAACGGTCTCGCTGCCCCATCCTGTTGCCTCTCCTCCGTCGCTGAGGGTGATCTTGGCCCTGAAAAGGGCCATTCCCCCTTCATGCTTCATCAGCTCTGTGGTAATCATGGCATCAGGATGCTCGGTTCTGAGCCACAAAAGCCGCCACTTAACCTCGAGGTAATCATTGCCGTCCAGCTTGGTTAGATACCTGCTCGCTTTGAATCCTGTTTCGCTCATTTTCGCCCTCTTTATCGAACATATGTTCTGTATCAATTATACACCCAGTCCTCAAAATGTCAATAGGTTATTAAAGCAGCTTTTAGAATGAAAAATTGACCTTGCCTGAGGAGGAAAAGGTTGCTATACTACCTTTAAGATGGATTATGAAACTACTGTCGGGCTTGAAGTCCACGCTCAGCTATTGACCAAGAGCAAGATGTTCTGCCGCTGTAGTGCGGACTATGCCGACGCTGCTCCCAACACACACGTATGCCCTGTTTGCCTCGGCATGCCTGGCGTCCTTCCCGTCATTAACCAGCGGGCAGTGGAATATGTGGTAATGACTGCCCTTGCTTTGAACTGCACCATTCCAGAATATTGCAAGTTTGACCGCAAGAATTATCCCTACCCTGACCTGATGAAAGGCTACCAGATCTCTCAATACGATGCTCCCTTAGGGGTCAGGGGCCGGCTGGACATCGAGGTTGAGGGCCAAAAAAAGAGGATCGGGATCACCCGGGTTCACCTTGAAGAGGATGTGGCAAAGCTAACCCATCGCAGCATCCCGGGGGAGGGAAGCTATAGCCTGGTGGATGTAAATCGCGCTGGGGTGCCTCTTATGGAGGTGGTAAGCGAGCCTGATATGCACTCCCCGGAGGAGGCGCGGCAATACCTGATGAAGCTGCGCACCATTCTCCAGTTCCTCGGCGTTTCCAGCGGGAATATGGAGGAGGGCAGCTTCAGGTGTGATGCTAACATAAGTATTCGTCCCTTCGGAAGCACTGACTCAGGGGTCAAGGTCGAGGTCAAGAATATGAACAGCTTTAGGGCAGTCTATCACGCCCTGGAATATGAGGAACAGCGCCAGAGGAGGGTTATCGAGGAGAGGGGGCGCTTGGTTCAGGAGACCAGGGGCTGGGTTGAAGAGGGGGGGGTTACGGTATCGCAGCGGAGCAAGGAGTATGCCCACGACTATCGCTATTTCCCCGAACCCGATCTGCCGCCCATAACTTGCAGCCGACAGTGGGTGGAGGAGATACGCTCTCGCCTCCCCGAGCTTCCCGATGCCAGGCAGGATAGATTGATGGCTCAATACGGCCTATCCCACTACGATGCCAGCTTACTGACCACCTCTAAGGCGATGGCCGATTATTCCGAAGCCTGCGTGAAACTGAATGCTGAGGTCCAGGTCGAAAAAAGGGCCAAAGCGGTGAGTAACTGGATTTCGGGCGAATTCACCCGCCTGCTCCATGCCACAGACATCCAGATCAGCGATTCAAAAGTCAGCCCAGAGCATCTGGTGGAGATGCTGGATCTCATCGATGAGGGCACTCTGAGCGGTGCTGCGGCAAAGACGGTTTTTGAGGAGATGTTCCATAGCGGCAAGCGTGCTAAGGAGATCATTGCCGAGGAAGGCCTCACCCAGATCAGCGATGCCGAAGAGATGAAGGAGATTGTAGCCCGGGTGGTGGCAGCCAATGCCCAGGCGGTGGCGGATTTCAAGAAGGGTAAGGAGGCGGCGCTGACCTTCCTCGTTGGACAGGTAATGAGGCAAACCAAGGGCAGGGCTAACCCCACCGTGGTAAATAAGCTGCTTAAGGAGAAGCTGGAGGAAAGCGCCTAGACCTTCAGAGATACTATTATGGAGAGCTATCTTTATGTCGCTCAGATCATCATAGCTATAGTGCTGATTGGTGTTTTCCTGCTTCAGGTGAGAGGAGGAGGTCTAGGAGGCATCTTTGGCCAGCAGACCGGCGTTTACCGCACCCGGAGGGGCGTAGCAAAGACCCTGTTTCGATTTACCATTCTCCTTATGGTGATCTTTATCGTCATCTCCATCTTCGCTGTCAAGGTCGCTGACTAGCAGCGGGAAATTCTATGAGCAATGTGATTACACTGACCACCGACTTTGGCACCGATGATGCCTATGTGGCAGCAATGAAAGGGGTGATCCTGACCATCAACCCCGGGGTCACTATCGTCGATTTCTGCCATAACATCCAGCCCCAGAATGTTGATCAGGCCGCCTTTGTTCTGAGCACTGCCTATCACTATTTCCCTGAGGGCACCATTCATGTCGTGGTTGTTGACCCTGGGGTGGGCTCCGAGCGCAGGGGAGTGCTGTTGGTCACTCCATCGGCTTTCTTCATCGCTCCCGATAATGGTATCCTGAGCTATGTAATAGAGGAAGCCTCTCGTGAAACGGATGAGGAATCGCCCCTTATTGGGGAAGGTGAGACTGAGCTGGGGTTTGGGCTTCAGGCCTTCGCCCTGACCAATCCCCATTTCTGGCACTATCCAGTTAGCGCCACCTTTCACGGGCGCGATATTTTTGCTCCTGTTGCCGGCCATCTCTCTTTGGGTACCCCCGGCCGGGACTTCGGTGACCTCATTCCTACCCTTTTTACCTTCCCTCCTCCCGGGCCTCAAATCAAAGAGGACGGGGTGCTCACCGGGCGCGTGCTCCACATTGATCACTTTGGCAACCTGATCACCAACTTCAAAGAAAAAGACCTGCCTCAGGGCAGGCTCTTCATCGAGGCCGCTGGCCACATTATAGAGGATGTAAGCCAGTCCTATGCCGAAGCCAGCGAAATACTGGCAATTATTGGCAGCAGTGGAAATCTGGAAATATCTCTCAAGAATGGCAGCGCCGCCAGGCTATTGAGGGCGAAGATCGGCAGTGAGGTGAGCATAACCACTCTGTGATCCCCTCAGTGCTTCCGCATTTGCGCTCACTCCAGCACCACGGCGGTACCGTAAACTAGGAGCTCAGAGGCTCCGCTCATCACCATCGAGGTGACAAACCTGGTATCCAAGATGGCGTTGGCACCTATCTCCTCCGCCTGCTCCACCATCCTATGGATCGCCTGCTCTCTGGCCTCGGCCATCAACTTGGTATATTCGCTGATCTCACCACCAACTATGCCGCGAAGCCCGGCCTTGATATCCCTTCCTATGTGCCTTGCCCTGATGGTGCTGCCCTTGACCATGCCCAGGGTCTTGGCGATCTTCCTTCCCTCTATGCTACTCGAGGTCACGACGATCATTTATCTGCCTCCTTGATCTCTTTGGGTTCCTTCTTTGCGCTGCGATACCTCTCCCACCCTACATATCCAAGGAGCAAAACGAAACCCACCGCAGCTATCCCGGCCAGAACCCTGAGCCCCAGATGGATCGCAGAGTCGGTAAAGAAATCCCAGCAAAAGTAGCCAATGAGCCCCAGTATGCCGGCACCGATGAGAGCGAAGGCCAAGTACTCAATTGCTTTCATGTTCTCATCTCTTATATCTCCACACTGTCCCCCGAGGGGTATCTTCGAGGATTATCCCCAACTCACCGAGCTGGGCGCGAACCTTGTCGGCATCTGCCCACTCTTTTTTCGCCCGTAGCTCGTCCCGCTTATCGACCATTTGTTGGATGTAGTAATCAACCGTACCCTCTTCATCTTCTGCACCCTTTTTTAAGGTAATGCCAGCCCGTGCTGCTATCCCTATTACTACATGGGCATCAACCTTGAAGTGGTATGCCCTGAAAGTCAGACCCAGTATTCCGGCCAGCTCGATCAGTTCCTTCTGTGCTTCTTTGACTGAATGGCTTTCATCTGCGGCCCGATTGATCTCCGTGGCAAGGTCGAAGAGAGCAGCGATAGCCTGGGCAGTATTAAAGTCATCGTCCATGGCCTCTGTGAAACGCTGGCGGTAAACTGAAACCTCAAGTGCCGTCGGGCCATCACCTCCTTGGCGATGAGCCGCAAGGCGGAGCCTCATCGCTCCTCTATGAGCAGCCTCCAGCCCTTCCTCTGAGTATGTGAGAGGGCTGCGGTAATGAGAACTCAAAACAAAGAGTCTCAAGGCATCGGCGCTATAGCTCTCCAGGGCTTCTTTAACCGTGATGAGGTTGCCCAAAGACTTGCTCATCTTCTCTTCGCCGAGCTGCATCAGCCCGTTGTGCAGCCAGTATTTGACGAAGGGAGCAACCCCGGTAAAGGCCTCTGCCTGGGCGATCTCGTTCTCATGATGGGGGAAAATGAGGTCCTGTCCGCCACCGTGGATATCGATGGTATCCCCCAGGTATTTCAGGGACATGGCGCTGCACTCGATATGCCATCCCGGCCTTCCCCGTCCCCAGGGGCTTTGCCACCACGGCTCGTCAGGCTTGGCTGCCTTCCACAAGGCGAAGTCCATGGGGTGCTCTTTATCCGTTCCCATCTCGCAGGCCATCATCTCATCAATGGAGCGATGGCCGAGTTTCCCGTATTGGGCGAAGCTTGCCACTCGAAAATAGACATTGCCCTCCGCCTCGTAGGCATGGCCCTTCTTGATCAAGCCATCGATGACCTCGATGATCTTTGGGACCTCTTCAGTAGCCCTGGGGTAGATATCAGCCCTCTTTATGTTTAGTGCGTCCATATCGGCGAAGTACTGGGAGATAAGTCCCTCAGCAAGCTCTGTAGTGGGAATGCCCAAGGCGTTGGCGCGGGCGATGATCTTATCGTCGACATCGGTGAAGTTCTGCACGTACTTCACCCTGTAGCCGCGAAATTCCAGGTAGCGCCTGATGGCATCGAAGATGATATAGCTCATGGCATGACCGATATGGCAGTCGCTGTAAGGCGTCACCCCACAGACATACATCCTCACCGGATCGTCAACAGGGACAAACTCTTCTTTTTGACCGGAAAGGGTGTTATAGACCTTCATTTTTTCGCTCTTTGCGCTGTGGACAATGTAACCAAGGTATTGCTAACCAACCTTATAAATTTGTCAAAGGCTTCTTTCCTCTACAAGGGCCACGGCATGGGCGGCGATGCCCTCCCCACGACCCAGAAAGCCGAGGTGCGCCGAGGTGCTGGCCTTCACCGAGACCCTGTCTCTGGCTATGCCCAGGGCATTGCTGATGTTGTGGCACATCTCATCGATGAATTCAGCAAGGCGAGGCTGCTGAGCAATGATGGTGGCGTCGATGTTTTCGACCTTAAAGCCCTGATTATTCAGCATATCACTAACGCGTTGGAGAAGAAAGATACTAGAGATATCCTCATATTGGGGGTCAAAGGGCGAAAAATGGGTGCCGATGTCTCCTAAGGCGGCAGCTCCGAGCAGGGCGTCGATTATAGCATGCACTACAACATCGGCATCGCTGTGCCCAGAGAGACCTCGTTCAAAGGGCACCCTGACGCCTCCCAGCACCAGGGGGCGTCCCTCTACCAGGGGGTGGACATCGTAGCCGACTCCAATGCGCATTTTCTTCGTCCATTTTGCCCGTTTTGCTGTGGTCAGTCAAATCTGAATTGGGTATCTGCCGTTATCTGTCGGTCAAATGCTTCTTGCCCCGGAACCGCTTTTCAAGATGGTCTCAGCCAATGACAGGTCTTCAGGGGTGGTTACCTTTATGTTGCTATCGGAGCCGGGGTAGACCTTAACCCGGTATCCCAATTGCTCCACCAGAGTGGCATCGTCGGTCGCTTCATCCTGAGCCTTGCGGTAAGCCTCATCTATTATGTCAAATCGAAAAACCTGTGGCGTCTGAATTGCCCATAGGCTGTGGCGAAGCGGCGTCTCCACGACAAAGGTATCAGAAACAACCTTTATCGTGTCCTTGACCGGGATGGCAGCAATGGCAGCTCCGCTATCCTGAGCCTCTTCGAGCCCCTTTTCAATCAAATCTACACCGAGGCACGGACGTGCCCCGTCATGGATTACCACCCACTGGCATTCAGTAAGCCGCTTAAGCCCCTCCCTCACCGAGTCCTGTCGCCTCGCTCCGCCAGGGCATACATCGGTCACCTTGCACCAGTTATGCTCCCTTACCAATCTTCGCCCCTCCTCAAGCTTGTTTTCACTGACTACGATGACCAATTGGTCAATAGAGGGGCATCTTTCGAACACATCGATACAGTGCGCCAGGAGGGGCTTCCCCTCAATAGAGGCGAAAATCTTATCGGTCCCCCTCATTCGCTTGCTGCCTCCAGCGGCAACAACGATGGCGCCAACCTTTCCCTCCCGCATCCCTACTCCGCCTTAGGATGGGCAAAGATCATTCGCCCTGCTGCCGTTTGTAGCACCCTAGTAACCACGACATCGATGCTACTGTTGATGTAACGCCGTCCGCCTTCGACCACGATCATTGTGCCGTCATCAAGAAAGCCGACACCCTGTCCAAACTCCTTGCCTTCTTGAATGATGCGCACTGCCATCTCCTCACCGGGCAGGACGACAGGCCTTACCGCGTTAGCCAGCTCATTAACATTGAGCACCTGCACCCCCTGGAGCTCGGCTACTCGATTCAAGTTGAAATCATTAGTGAGGATGGCGCAGCCGAAGATTTTAGCCAGTTTCACCAGCTTAGAGTCAACCTCCCGAACATCCTTAACATCCATCTCGGTTATCTCTACAGAGACGCCGGACTCCTTTTGCAGTTTAGTAAGCATTTCCAGGCCCCTTCGTCCTCGATTGCGGCGCACTGCGTCGTAGGAGTCAGCGATGTGGTGCAACTCATCGAGGACGAACCTGGGAATGATCAATGAACCAGGGATAAAGCCGGTCTCACTGATGTCGGCAATGCGCCCGTCAATGATAGCGCTGGTATCCACGATGACCTGCCCATTGTGAGGCACTATCCTCCCCGCACCTGTGCCCCTTTCCGGGAAGACGATCCCGAACATCCGGAAAAGCTCCCTCCCCCGCATTACCATAACAGATATGCCAATGAAGCACAGGAAAAGGCTTACCGCAAGTGGGGTGAAGTCTCCCCACCGTCCAGGCAGCATGGAAAGGGGCAATGCCAAAAGAACGGAGATGAACAAGGCGGTTACCAGGCCGACGATGACAGTGACAAAGACATACGTTGGAATTCTGGCCAGCCTTCTGCTGACCCATCTAGAGGCAAACATATACTACACACCCCCCACCTCCCCAGGCAACAAAAAAGCGCACCGCACTACACTTAGAGAGAGCTTCTAAGCTACTTTGTGATACATAAAAAATTGCAAATATAACTAAGAGCCCCTCGCCTTGTTGGCTGGGAGGTACTTATTTTCTACATTGTAGAATAACACAAAAATGAGAGCGTGTCAAAGAGGGATGGACTCTTTACCTGCTATCCGATGAGGAAGCGTAACACCAAGCGCAACGTCCAGTAGCCAGCAAAGGCAACGAGCAAGCCCTTGGCCGTTTTGCCAAAAAACAAAATCATGAGGTATTTCCACAAGGGGTAGCGCAAAACACCAGCGGCGGCACCAGCAAGTTTGGTAAGGTAGAAGGGATTTGGTATTGCAGCAAAGAAGAAGAGCACCAAAGAACCTCTGCGCCTCATCCAGTCCATCAACCTGACATAAGACCTCCGGTTCTCCATGGCTACTCTGCCGCTATAGCCAGCCATATAAGCAGTCAACTCACCTATTGGCTCGGCTAACCCCACCATCAACCCCACAAGCCACGGGTTTAGGATCGCACCCATGCCAAAGACCACCGCGATAGCGGGTACGGGCACAATGATCACAGCACTGGCGATGACGCAGATTAAGAAGACCCCTAAATAGCCATAGGCCTCAACGTTGCTCATCAGTGACCCGGTGAAGTAAATCGCTACGCTGAAGACTACGATGGTGGCTATGATGAAAAGGCCTACATAATGCCGCCTCGTCCAGGCGAATCTCCTTGCCTGCTTAGTGCCTTCTTCAGTGGCAGGGTTCAGATCTAGCTCCTGCTCATCCCCCATGAGAGTCAGATTTTGCCTCCGGGCTCCGTCGCTTCACTACCCCGTTTCCCTTGGGAAAGACTACAGGGACGGGCAGTAGAAGTCAAGAGGCGAAGGTAAAACCATCAGCGCCAACATCGACCCGGACGTGATCGCCTTCCTTGAATCCCCCCTGGAGGATCCTTGTCGATAGCGGGTTCTCCACCTGACGCTGTATCGTTCGGCGCAGTGGGCGTGCCCCGAATGCAGGGTCGAAGCCCTTCTTGGCTAACTCAGCCTTGGCCGCCTCAGTGAGCTCCACTGTTATCTTCCTGTCGGCAAGCCGCTTCTGCACCTCCTTCATCATCAGGTCCACGATCTGCTTGAGCTGCTCCTCGGTGAGAGCCTGGAAGATGACGATCTCATCGATCCGGTTGAGGAATTCGGGGCGGAAAGTGTGCTTCAGGGCGCTATCGATGGCGCTCTTCAGCCGCTGCTGCTCGCTCTTGGTCTCTTTGGAGAAACCGATGGCTTGATGCTGGAACTCCTCGGTGCCCAGGTTGCTGGTCATGATCAACACAGTGTTCTTGAAATCAACTGTTCTCCCATGACCATCAGTCAATCTGCCGTCCTCCAGGATCTGGAGCAGGACATTGAACACATCAGGGTGAGCCTTCTCTACCTCGTCGAAGAGGATCACCTTATAGGGCCGGCGGCGCACCGTCTCCGTGAGCTGTCCCCCTTCTTCGTAGCCAATATAGCCCGGTGGGGCGCCGATGAGGCGGGAAACGGTATGCTTTTCCATGTATTCTGACATGTCAAGGCTGACCAGGGCCTCCTCATCGTCGAAGAGGAACTCAGCCAGGGCGCGAGCGAGCTCAGTCTTGCCCACGCCTGTTGGTCCGAGAAAGATGAAGCTGCCGATGGGCCTCTTAGGGTCCTTGAGCCCTGCTCTCGCTCGCCTGATGGCCTCGGAGATGACCCTGACAGCATCGTCCTGACCGATGATCCTTTGATGGATGCGCTCCTCCATTTGAAGCAGCTTCTCCGCCTCTCCTTCGAGCATGCGGGAAACGGGGATTCCGGTCCATTTGGAGACTAGCTCGGCGATGTCCTCCTCATCCACCATTCCATCGATCTTCTTCTCCTGGAGCCATTTGGCCTTTGCCTCATTGTATTCCTCCTCAAGGCGAAGTCGTTCCACCTTGAGCTGGGCCGCACCCTCATAATCCTGTCTCTGAGATGCCGCCTCCTCCTCATGGACAAGCTGCTGAACCCTTTTATCCAGCTCCTTCACCTCCTGGGGTGCGCTCTCGGTATCGATGCGCAGTTTGGAGGCTGCCTCGTCGATGAGGTCCACCGCCTTGTCAGGGAGAAAGCGGTCCGAGATATACCTCTGGCTCAGTTGAGCGGCAGCAACCAGGGCAGCATCGGTGATCTTGATCTTGTGGTGTGCCTCATAGCGGGGGCGGAGGCTGCGCAGCATCTCAACGGTGGCCTCAGCAGTAGGCTCACCAATAAAGACAGGTTGAAGCCGCCGCTCCAGGGCAGCGTCCTTTTCGATGTGCTGTCGGTACTCGTCCAGTGTTGTGGCCCCGACACACTGAAGCTCTCCTCGAGAGAGGGCCGGCTTGAGCATATTGCTGGCATCGATAGCCCCCTCAGCGGCTCCAGCGCCAACCACGGTATGCATCTCGTCGATAAAGAGGATGATTTCCCTCTTGGCTTCGCGAATTTCATCCATCACCGCTTTCAGGCGCTCCTCAAATTCGCCGCGGAACTTGCTTCCTGCTACCAGCGCCCCCATATCGAGGGCAATTACCCTCTTCCCCTTGAGGGAATCGGGAACGTCATCAGCCATGATCTTTTGTGCCAGACCCTCGACGATAGCGGTCTTGCCTACCCCGGCTTCGCCAATGATCACCGGGTTATTCTTGGTGCGCCTGGTCAGGACTTGCATCACCCTTTTAATCTCATCCTCACGCCCAATCACAGGGTCGAGTCTGCCCTCCCGAGCAAGCATGGTCAGGTCGCGACTGTATTTCTCTAAAGCGCCGTACTTGCTCTCTGCCCTGGGGTCGGTGACCCGGCGCCCGCCCCTGATTTCTTGAAGGGCAAGGTAGACCTTCTCCTGGTCGATGCCAAAGTCGCTGAGGATATGGGCGGCTTCCCCCTGGCGGTCGCTGGCGATAGCAATCAACAGGTGCTCTGTGCCGATAAACTCATCCTTCAGTCTATCCGCCTCTGCAGCGGCGTTTTGCATGAGTTGCACCGTGCGCGGCGTGGCGTAGACCATCGCCCCCTCATGAGCAACCCTGGGGCTTCTATCCAGCGCCCCCTCAACGCGGCTTCGCACCTCTTCAGCATTTACCCCCAGTTTCTTCAATATCTCACCAGTGAGCCCCTTCTCCTGCTGGAGGAGAGCAAGCAGGACATGCTCCACATCCCATTGACTGTGCTGGTAGCGACGCACCAGCTCCTGGGAGAGGGCAAGGGCTTCCTGAGCCTGTTCTGTAAATCTATCCTGTCTCATGATTCCCCCTTCCGATCTAGAGACCAGCCTCCCTGAGGCGCTTGATCTCTTGTTCCATCTCCTCTATTTGTCTTTCCATCTCGGTGATGTGTTCCTTGAGGCGGAGAATAACCTCCACCCCGGCAAGATTGACCCCTAGTTCGTACATCAGCGTCTTGATCTGGCGTAGCCTGTCGATGTCTCTCTTGGAGTAAAGACGCACCCGACCTTGGGAACGGGAAGGCTCAATTATCCCCAGCCTTTCGTAGTAACGCAAGGTCTGGGCATGGACGCCGATCATCTTGGCTGCGATGCTGATTACATAGCAGGGTTCATAATCATCGAAGATCATTTCTTATCACCTCTGCGAAGCTGTTTTAGCTGTCGGAAAAGCTCCTTTTCTTTTTCTGTAAGCTTGGTTGGCAGGACGACCTTCACCTTGGCGAAGAGGTCGCCTTTCTTGGTATCGCCCATGACGGGCATGCCCTGTCCGGCAAGGCGAAATACCTTCCCATTCTGGGTCTCTGGTGGAATCTTGAGCGCGATCTTGCCTTTCAGGGTTGGCACCTCCACCTCACTGCCGAGCATGGCATCGCTAAGGGGCACAGGGACCTCTACATGGAGATCGCTACCCTTGCGCTGGAATAGAGGATGAGGTCGCACCGAAACCACCAGATAGAGGTCGCCGCTGGCACCGCCACCGGGACTCGGCCTCCCCTTGCCCGCCATTCTTATCCTTGAGCCATCCTTCACCCCGGGCGGGATCTTAACCTCAAGGCGCTGCGGCCGAAGCACCCTTCCCCTGCCGCCACAGGTGTAGCAAGGGGCATTCCCCAGCGCTCCCCTGCCGTCGCAAACATGGCACGGGCTCTCAACCTGGGTCTCGATGGTGCGAGCGCTGCCGCGATAGGCTTCCTCAAGGGTGACCTCGATGTGGTGATCTATATCCGGACCCCTTCTCGGCCGGCGCGTTGCTGTCCTGGCGCCGAAATCGCGAAAGATGCTATCGAAGATGCTGCCAAAGCCCCCTGACCCTGAACCGAGATCGCCGAGATCAAAGATGGTGAAATCACCCTGCTTGGCGAAGTCCTGGTATGGACCTCCCTTCCACCCCGCCTGAGCAAATTGATCAGCGTATTGCCAGTTCTCGCCAAACTGGTCATATTTCTTGCGATTTTCAGGATTGGAGAGAACCTCGTAGGCAGCATTTACCTCTTTGAACCTTGCCTCGGCTTCCTTATTACCGGGATTGACATCGGGGTGAAGCTTACGCGCCAGGCGGCGATAGGCCTGCTTTATCTCCTTATCGCTGGCATTTCTGCTTACACCCAGAATCTGATAATAATCCTTGCCTGCCATCTTTTTCACCCCGCTCAACAAAACTTATTATACAATGCTGCAACACTTTTGTCAAGTCTGTTTAGACTTTTGTCTAAAAGATTGCAATAAGAGTTGGAAAACTCTTGACAAGATTTTATGATTATGCTGTATGGTGCCTTCAGCCGTTACATAACCCTTCCTAGTGCTCTAAAGACCGAGAAGGCGGAGGCGAGCTTCGAAGATGGGGTCCTTACCCTCACCATCCCCAGGGCTGAGGAGGCGAAGCCCAAGACCATCAAGGTTAAGACGAAGGGGGTTATTGAGGGCAAGAAGGAGACCAGGAAGAAGGGCGAGAAGAAGTAAATTAGCGCTTTCCTGACCTTGATCGGGGGGCTGGACGACGATGTCCGGCCCCTTTCCTTTGCCGTTCCTTGACCCTTCATCGCCCTATCTTTTATGATGGGTAGTGCTCCTTTTTTCGAGTAAGGCTGTCCATATGAATAAGGTAACAGAGTGAAAAAAGGAAGGATTTTTTACGGGTGGTGGATCGTTTCTGCATGCGCCACCCTCAATTTTTATATTGGGGGGGTCTTCTTCTACGGCTACCAGGCTTTCTTCGATCCGATCAAGGACACCTTTGGCTGGAGCAGGACAGCCATGTCCTTCGCCCACACGCTACAAAGGTTTGAGGGTGGCATCGCAGCGCCAATAGTGGGCTTCCTCTTCGATAGGGTCGGGCCAAGAAAGCTGATGCTCTTCGGTGTCACAGTTGCCGGCCTGGGATTTATATTGCTCAGCAAGAGCAGCTCCCTCTGGACTTATTACCTGTACTTCATGGTGGTGTCCATTGGCTTCAGCACCGGCTCTGCCGCTGTGGCTATGGCCACAATAGCAAACTGGTTCATCAAGAAGAGGACCAGAGCCCTGGCACTCATGCTTACCGGCTTTGGGCTCAGTGGCGCTTTGGTCCCGGTAATGGTGTGGCTAATCGATCAGTCTGGATGGCGGGACACCATGTTCTTTATGGGCATTGTTCTCTGGCTTATTGGCATCCCCATCGCTCTATTGATGAGGCATAGGCCGGAGCAATATGGCTTGCTTCCTGACGGCGAGACCCCGCAAGCGGAAGGTTCAGCTACAGAGGAGTCAAGCACCATAGCAAAGCCCGCCGTGGAGGAGGCTAGAGCGCCAGAGGTGGACTTTACTGTCAAAGAGGCGCTTAGGACGCGTGCCTTTTGGTTTATCTCCCTGACATACTCTATTCAGGTCTTGGCCAGCAGCGCGGTGTTTGTGCACCTCATCACGTATCTCACCACCCTCGATATCTCGAGGTCAATCGGCGCCTTGGCAGTGATGGGAATGACCCTCACCAGTCTCGTTGGCAGGCTCGGTTTTGGATGGCTTGGTGACATCAGGGATAAGAGGCACCTTCTCGTCGTCACCTTGAGTCTTCAGTGCATTGGGGTGCTTATTCTGGCCAACATAACCAACCCATGGCATCTCATTCCATTCCTAATTGCCTACAGTCCAGCTTATGGGGGACCGATACCACTGAGGCCAGCGATCATTGGCGAGTACTTCGGCAGGACTTCCTTCGGCGCAATTCAGGGGATAATGATGACGGTCACCGTGATCGGGGGTCTGATTGGTCCTATCTTTGCTGGATGGATGTGCGACGTCACCGGCAGCTATCGCCTTGCTTTCTGGATACTGGCTTTCACTAGCCTGGCAGCGATACCGGTGATTCTAGCAGCAAAGCGCCCGATACTAAAAAGGGGTGATCAGACGGTCAACCTTCGGTAGAGGGCAGCGAGGCGCTTGGGCAGGGACTCGATGTTCCACACCACCTCATAGCCAATGTCGTGGCACATCTTCTTTAAATAGTCTTGACCTGCCCGGTCCACCGTGAGGCAGAAGGGGGTTATGTACTTTCGCTTGGCTTCCAAAAGAGCCATCTTTGTATCGTGGATGGCATAGTCTTTCTCCATGCTATCCCTGCCATAGCCCTGATCTTGAGGGCGACCATCGCTGATCAGGATCAGTATCTTGGTTCTGGCATCCTCGGCTTCAAGCTTTGAGGCGGCATGCCTGATGGCGGGGCCCATTCTGGTGCCGTGCAGGGGGGCTACCTTGTCGATCCTTTTTTTCACCACTTCCGAAAAGGCCTCTCTTATGTCCTTAATGACGAAGAATTCCACGTTATCGCGGCCACAACTAGAGAAAACATAGATTCCATATTTATCCCCGATAGTCTCCAGGGCCCCGATTAACAGAACCAGGCTCTCCTTTTCGACATCAATAATCTGCCTCAATTTCTTTGCCCCCAGCTCGTACTGGGCCCTCAGCCATGACGTATAAAGCCTCGGGTCACCGTAGTACTGCCCAGGGGGGTCAGGTAACGGCTCGGCCTCCTCCACGGCCTCAGAGGTGGAGGCGCTCATATCGAGGAGGAAAACCACCGCGACGTCCCTTTCCAACTTGTTCCTTCTCCAGTAGACCTTTTCAGAGGGAGCGATTCCGGCCTTCTTCTCCACCATTCGCTCGATGACGGCGTCGAGATCGAAATCGTCCCCATCATGCAGCCTCTTCACCTTCCTGAAAAGCTCGGGGGCAAGCATCTCAAACTGTCTCTTGATGCCACTAGCGAGGTGGGCATGCTCCTTCAGGGTGTGGTCAAAGAAATCGGTGCCGCCTTCTGCTGCGGCTTTTTCCCGCACCTGGCACCACCTGGGCTTATAGTCATTGGCACGAAAGTCCCACTCATCGTAGAGGAAGGTCCGCTCCTCTTGGGCAAGAGGCTTCTCGTCCGATTCCCTCTCCAACCGTTCGCCCTTTCTTTCTTGGTCAGGAAGCACAGAAACGGGCCTGGCCGCTTCATCTAGGAGATTGCTGAGGTAGAAAGAGATTGAGGATGATAGATCGCCTTCTGAGATGTTGCTGATCTCGATCTCGGCACTCTTCTCTATTAGTTCCTTGAGCGCCTCGGGGGAAAGAGGTGAGGGTGGGGTATCCTTTTGGCTGTAATCCTTTCTCAACTTCATTAGCAGTTGAACAATCTCAGGCTTGAAATCGCCGCGGAATTCCACATCCTGAGGGCTTTCATAGGGCATGTCACCACTCTCAGCTCCTCCCTGTTGGGGAAATTGGTCCAGGGATAACTCAAGCTCATCCTGGGAAGGTTGGCTGAGGTCGGTGTTTTTCCAACCCTCACTTTGCACTTCGTTAGGGATAGCCGAGAGCAGGATATAGATCCTGATTGTGGCCTCGGCGGAGTCCTCCACAATGGCCTGGATAGACTTGACCTTGCTCCCAATCTGAATCACGGAGCGAAGGTGACGCTCCATGTCAGCGGGAAAGGAGACCTCGGCCAGGTCATCGAGGCTCATTTGAACCAGCACCTCGAGGAATGCTTGCCTTAGAGGTAGGGAGGGGAGAGCCGGCCTCTGCGCCAGGGCCTCCTGCTGAATCCGTTCATAGGTTACCCTGATTCCGGCATATTCTCGCTTCACCCTGTAATCTACCCTGCTGTCCTCTACGGCGGTGAAGATGTCTGCAGCGAGCTTGCGATCGGGGAAGAGATCAAAGAACCTCTCCAGATCGGTAATACTGCTCCCATCGCCGCCGCCAAGTTCGAAGCGCCAGTTGGGGAAGAGCCTTGCCTCCTTGTCGAAGCAGAAATCGAAGCTGCCAAATTCAAGATGCCCTGCCTGATGAGTGACCATAACTTTGTACCAGCCGAAGTTCTGCCCTTTGGTATCGTATTTCTGGACAAAGGGTGGCAGATAAAGCCCGTTCCCCTCTGTGGAGGGCTTTTCAACAGAGGTCCATCCTATCCCTTTGTCCTTCAAGTTCTCAGCGGAAAGGATGTGGGCATTCCTGCCTGTGAGTGCTCTGGAGTACATGCGCAGCACTTCCTTCACCTGCTCCAGCTCCACTCTGGAGGATAAGCGTTCTAAAACCCGTTCGCTTTTGCTCGACTCGAGGCGAAAATACGCCTTCCCAGCCTCTTCCCTCTTCTTAAGAACTCTCTTTCCCTCCTCAAGCCAGTACTCTGTGCCTGAGATTCCGACCTTATCCACCAAAGTGGGGCAGTTCTTTAAGAATTCGATGGCGGCAGCGTAAGATATGGGCAATAACTCCTGGAAGAGACTGAGCAAGCGGCCATGATAGGCCTCATCCAGTTCACCCAGAGCCTGGGAACCATCGAAGAGGAAGGAGACAACATGGCTGTCATCAGAGGCGGCGATCACTTTGGCCAGGGAAAGGAACCGATTTCTTTCCCACTGTTCGATGCGAGAGAGGATTTTCGGTCCTGAGGCGAAATAGGACTTGGCATCCCGCCAATCGATTGGGGCCAGAACCAGAGCCAGATCGAGGAAAAGGGCACGCTCTTCCCTCCTCATTCCGGGAAAGACCTCTTCGGCCAGGGCCAAGCACTCGGTAGCCGAGTTGTAGGATTTCTCACCCATGATTTTAAGGAAGTGGACAAATTGCTCTAGCTCATCAAGTTTCAGGTAGTGAAGAAGCTTAGGGCTGGCCTCGAAAAACGAGCAACACAGGGAGCTTGAGCGCCAGGTGTTCTGATAAAGGATTCTCCCCATCATGGCCCAATCACCGATGTGGAGTGGGAAAAGGAAGGGCAGGATTCCTGGGCTTGCCCGAAAGTAAGCTGATGAAAGGGCTGAGGATTCCTGGGAAAGCTCCCTCCCCACCTGGGCCCAGGAGAGGAAATTGGGGAAGGAAAGTGTTTCCAACACCTCGGGTGTCGCCTTGAAATATTCTAAGGCCGCTTCCCAGGCTCGAAAGGAGGACCGGGCGATGGCAATGCCCTCGTCAGCCCACTCTTGGAACTCCGCCGGCGATAGGTACTCCCTTGCCGCGGGGGCTACTGTTTGAAATTGCGCTAGGACTGCCGAAGAGAGCTGCCTGAGCTCCTCTTCCAATGAGGAAAGGCTGTCATATTCCATTTCAATCTTCCAGTCGGACTTTCAATCGCGGGCGAAAACGAGGTTCAGGAACTGGTTTAAGATGCTTGCTGTAGTTCCCCAAATCACCTTGCCCTGATAGTGATAGAAGCTGCCCCTGTAAGGTCGCCCTTGGTGAACCCTGACCTCCTCCAGGTAGTTATTCTTATCCAAAAGCGCCGATATCGGCACCTCGACCAGCTCTTCTATTTCGTCCTCATTGACCACGAATTCATAGGGATAGGGGATTAGGCCAACAAAGGGGGTGATGAGGAAACTGCTGGTGACGGTGCCCATATTGTCCAGTTGCCCCAGTATCTCAACATCTTTAGGGCGAACTCCGATCTCCTCGAAGGTCTCTCGCAGGGCGGTATCCTGTAGGGATTTATCCCTCTTATCCTGCCCCCCTCCGGGGAAGCAGATTTGCCCCTTGTGATACGCTACCTTCTCCGTTCTCTTGGTAAACAGGATGTAGTATTCCCCATACTTCTGATAGAGGGGCAAAAGAATGGCGGCGGGAGACAGAGGGGCATCGGTGATGATGATATTCCGCCTCTCTCTTTGGGAGAGTATCTGTCTGATCCTTTCCTTCATCCTTTTGACACATGCTCAGGGATGCCTATTCGAAAATGGTGGCTACCACTTCCTCCAGGCTGCGCTGCACCTCGGCATCATCGCTTAGAGCCCATACAATTGCCACCTGACACGCCCGCCGTGGCGGTATGCCTTCCCTGATGAGCCTAGCAGTATAGATTAAAAGACGGGTAGAGACCCCTTCCTCAAGGCCGTGTTCCTTGAGGTTCCTCACTTTCTCCC
The DNA here is from genome assembly GCA_015222405.1 of Chloroflexota bacterium. GTDB lineage: Bacteria > Chloroflexota > Dehalococcoidia > E44-bin15 > E44-bin15 > JADFVG01. Next base: position 130 of record JADFVG010000208.1, on the reverse strand, counting down.
CCAGCTTGGCCAGCTCCCAGGCCACCTCCGGGGCGATCCCGCTCTCACGTTCTACAATCTCCTTCTCCGCCTCCCGCGTCGGGTAGCCAAACTCAATGGCGATAAACCTCTGGCGGGTGCTGTGCTTGAG